>CAVGQS010000153.1:0-5245 GCA_963631415.1 Lactococcus garvieae
GTCAAGGGGCACAGGGACAGGTTCTTTGACCCTAATTCGCCACTGCGATGTTCTAAGGGTCAAAGAACCTGTCCCTATGACCCTCTGAAATCCGCTTATCCGTGGTTTTTTATTGCTCTCCGCGGCTAACGCAAAACATAACACGTATAACGTAAAACATTAAATGAACCACAGATAGAAAGCGGATGCGACGGTGGACATTTTTTCGAACACGAATAGCACTATAAACGTTGAGCGTTTTGCGTGTTACGTTTTACGTTAGTTGGTCGCGGAGAGCACAGATAAGCGGATGCGATGGTGGACATTTTTTTGAACACGAATAGCACGAATCTCACGAATTTTTGCGCTGAGTTTCAGTGAGTTCCGTACTTTCAGTGTTCGTTTTCGCCCACCCCGGCATTCGTGAGATTCGTGTTCGTTTTTTTGTCCACCTTTAGCCATCCCTACGTTTCCGCGTGGGGAAACAATATCTGTGTTTATTTGTGTTATCAGTGTTCGGTTTCGCCCACCCCGCATTCGTGAAATTCGTGGAATTCGTGTTCGTTATAAATGTTTTGCGTGTTACGTTTTATGTTTTGCGTTGACTCCGCGACCCTTAGCTTGATTCGCGGTTCCCGCTTTCTGTGAGTTCAGTGCTTTCTGTGTTCGTTCCTGTCCATCACGACCAACGCAAAACGTAACACGCAAAACGCTCAACGCCTAGTTGTTCGCGGTTCTTTTTGTCCTCCCCAAAATCCCGGGGGCTCGCACGAAATCTTGGAAAAACGGACAAAATAGTGCGATTTTGCCTTGGAAAAACGGACAAAATACCATAATTTTGCCTTGGAAAAACGGACAAAATATGATTAGCCGCAAGATTTACAGCAAGTTAGAGGAGTTTCGCGATTCGAGCAACAAGGCTCTGCTAGTTACCGGGGCTCGGCAGATTGGCAAGACGTACTCGATACGCCAGTTTGGCGAAGCAAACTACGACAGTTTCATTGAGATAAACTTCATTGACAACCACCAATATGCAGACGTGTTTGGCAAGGCTGCCAATGCGCAGGACTTGCTGCTGAGGTTGTCTGCGCTTACGGACAAGCCTTTTATTCCAGGCAAGACACTGGTGTTCTTTGACGAGGTGCAGGAGTGCCCCGACATTGTGACGATGATAAAGTTCCTTGTGGAGGAAGGCAGTTACAGGTACATTCTGAGCGGTTCGCTGCTGGGCGTGTATCTCAACGACCTGCGTTCTGCCCCCGTGGGATATATGGAGGTGGCAGACATGTACCCGTTGGACTTGGAGGAGTTTGCCGTGGCGGTGGGAATACCTCAAAACGTGATTGACAGGCTTGGGGAGAGCTATGCCAGCCGCACGCCGGCAGACGAACTAATCCATCGCAAGATGATGGAAGTGTTTCGGCTCTACCTGGTGGTGGGCGGCATGCCGGCAGCGGTGCAAAAATATCTTGACACCAACAACATGCAGCTTGTCATGGCTGAACAGCAGGCGATAGTGAGAATGTATCATCAGGACATATCGAAATATGACAAGGCCAACAAGCTGTACATAGCAGAAATCTTCGACCGCATACCGGCTGAACTTAACGCCAAGAACAAGCGCTTCATACTGAAGAACATCAATGAGAACATGAAGTTTTCGCGCTACGAAAACAGTTTTCTGTGGCTGAAAGACGCAGGAGTGGCACTGCCGACGTACAACGTAGACGAGCCGACGGCGCCTCTGCTGCTATCGAGCGCAAGAAACCTCTTCAAACTTTTCTTGAGCGACATAGGCCTTCTTGCCTGCCTGTATGCAGACGGCATTCAGGCCAAGCTGCTGAGCGGTGACGCCTGCATCAATTTTGGCTCTGTCTACGAAAATGTGGTGGCGCAGGAGCTGCATGCCCACGGATTTCAACTCTATTACTACAACAGCAAGCGCCAGGGCGAACTGGACTTTGTGGTGGAGCATCACGGCAAGGCGCTGCCCATTGAGGTGAAGTCGGGCAAGGACTACGAGCGCCACCACGCGCTCTCGAATGTCATGGCGACGCCCTCCTACGACATTGACGAGGCAATAGTATTGTGCAACGACAATGTGTCGGTGCAGGGCAAAGTGGTATATCTGCCAGTCTATATGACGATGTTCATAAAGCACGACGACACCGCCCCGCTGTTCTACAAACTGGACTTGTCGGGGTTGTGAGCAGCCAACATTTCGGTATTTTCGGACTTTTTCGGGAAAAACATTTCCGTATTTTCGGACTTTTCCACCTAAAACATTTCGGTATTTTCGGACTTTTTCGGGAAAAACATTTTGGTAAACCATAGAAACCAGTTACTTTTGTAGCCGAAGAAACACAAAACGGAAAGGTGCATGACACGGATTTTCAAAAGGAAACTTTACGGTCGCCTTCTTGAATGGAAGCGTACTCAGAACGGCAAGTCGGCAATCCTGATAGAGGGAGCCCGTCGTGTAGGCAAGTCGACGCTGGTAGAGCAGTTTGCCAAGAACGAATATGACTCGTATATTCTTGTGGACTTCAACGAGGTGTCTGACGAGGTGAAGTCCTTGTTCAAGAACCTCATGAACATGGACTATATCTTCCTGCAGCTTCAGTCGTTCTATAATGTAGTCTTGAAAGAGCGCAGGTCTGCAATCATTTTTGACGAGGTGCAGAATTGCCCCTTGGCCAGGCAGGCTATAAAGTATCTTGTGAAGGACGGGCGCTATGACTACATCGAGACCGGCTCGCTCGTCAGCATCAAGAAGAACACCAAGGACATCACCATCCCCAGCGAAGAGGAGCGCGTGACGCTCTGCCCCATGGACTACGAGGAGTTCAGATGGGCTATGGGCGACGAGGCCACTGTGCCGTTGCTCCGCACGTTCTACGAGCAGCGGCTTCCGTTGGCTCAGGTGCACAGAGACAAAATGCGCGACTTCAGGCTCTATATGCTGGTTGGCGGCATGCCTCAGGCTGTGGACACCTATATTGAGACGAACAACTTCAGCATGGTGGACCACACCAAGCGCGGCATCATCAAGGTTTATAAGGAAGACTTCCAAAAACTTGACGAGACTGGCCGTCTGGAAACGCTTTTTATGGAAATTCCGTCTCAACTCAGCCAAACCAACAACCGCTACAGGCCGTCATCGGTACTAGGAGACGTCAACGACGCCAAACTTCTGGAGCTGCTGAAAGATTTGGAGGACAGCAAGACGGCGCTTTTCTCCTACCACTCCAACGACCCGAACGTGGGAATGTCGCTAACCAAGGACATCTCCAAGTATAAAATCTTCTGCGCTGACACGGGGCTTTTCGTTACGCTCGCGTTTTGGGACAAGGACTATACGGAGAATGTCATCTATCAGAAGCTGCTGAACGACAAACTCAGCGCCAATCTGGGCTATGTTTACGAAAATGCCGTCGCACAGATGCTGACAGCCTCGGGCAACAAGCTGTTCTATTACACCTGGGCCAAGGACGCCACCCATAATTATGAAGTCGATTTTCTGCTGTCGCGTGGCGCAAAACTTCATCCGATAGAGGTGAAGTCTTCGGGGTACCGGTCGCACAAATCGCTCGACGCTTTCTGCAACAAGTTCTCCCATATTGTCGAGAGGCGGTACCTGATATATACCAAGGATTTGCAGAAAGACGGCGAGACACTGCTCGTGCCTGTCTACATGACGCAATTCTTGTGACACGGAGGGCTCCAAAAAGTTCGGAATTTTGTTGCGAGACAATTGCGAAATCACTAATTTTGCGGAAGTTAGAATATTGGTGGGGAGCACCAAGTGAAACGGGGACTCCGCCGCAGACAAGCATAAAGGATTAAATCATGGAAACAAAGAAGATGAAGAAGATTACAGGTACGCGAACAGGTCTGGGCAGCGGTGTGCGCGTGCTGCGAATCGTGGTGGCGGCAATGGCGCTGTTGCTGCTGCCTGGACACATCATGGCCGACGAGGCTTGGGTGGAATATGACGCGAGCAATACGACGCTGACGTTCAAGTACGGCACGAAGCCAGAAAGTTTTGGCGACAACGTGACGGCATACGCCCTCAACGCGGCTGGCACGGATCCGGGATGGCTGGAGCAGGCCGCTTCGGTGACCAGCGTGGTCTTTGACCCGACCTTTGCGAGCGCCCGGCCCACTACGTGCGAGAAGTGGTTTAAGGGCATGGAGTCACTCGGCAGCATAACGGGCATCTCCTACCTCAAGACCGACGAGGTGACCAGCATGAATTCGATGTTCTACAAATGCCTCGTTCTCCCGAAGGTCGACGTGACGGGGTTCAACACGACAAAGGTGACAGACATGAACCACATGTTTTTTTGCTGCAATTCCCTCACATCTCTTGACGTGAGAAATTTCAACACGGCGAAGGTGACCAATATGGAAGACATGTTTAGCTACTGCTATGCCCTCACATCTCTTGACGTGAGCAATTTCAACACGTCAGAGGTGACGACCATGAGCGCCATGTTTTGCAAGTGCCGAGGCATGACAAAGCTCAATGTGTCGGGGCTCAATACAGGCAAAGTTACCGACATGAGCCTTATGTTCGATGACTTACCTGTTGAGAACCTCGATGTTTCGTCATTCAATACGGCAAACGTGACGAGCATGCGCTATATGTTCAGTGGTTGCAAAGCCAAGACTCTCGACCTGTCCAACTTCAATACGGAAAAGGTGACCGACATGAGTTTTATGTTTTACCAGAGCGGCACCCTGGAGCACGTAGACCTTAGTAGCTTCAACACGGCAAACGTAACGAACATGAGAGCTATGTTCGGTGGTTGCACAGCACTTGCCAGCGTTTCTCTCTTGAGTTTCAACACAGCCAATGTCACCACAATGAAAGAGATGTTTGCCGACTGCACAGGCATGGTGACGCTCAACCTGGTAAGCTTCAACACGGCCGCGGTCACAGACATGGAGAAGATGTTCTCTGGCTGCACAAGCTTGACCAAAATATATGTGCAAGCAAGGTTTACGACGGACAACGTCAAGAAGCCTAAAAACATGTTCAGCAACTGCACCAGCCTGTCGGGCGCAGTGACGTACGATGCCGAAAAGACCGATGTCAGCATGGCCAACACCTCTACCGGGTATTTTACCGATGGGGTGTGGGTGGAATATGACGCGAGCACAAAGACGCTGACGTTCAAGTGTGGCGAGAAGCCAAGCACTTTTGGCGACAACGTGACGGCATACAGTCTCAACAAGTCCGGCACGCCTGGCTGGAATGGAG
>CAVGQS010000154.1:0-5184 GCA_963631415.1 Lactococcus garvieae
GTGCGGCAGTGGCCGCACTCGGGGGTGGGGGAGGGAAGCCCTTAGTACCAGTGCAGTCCGGTGATGGTAAACACAAAGCCCGCAACAGACGCAGCGATGACAAGGAAGCCGATGCCCTTGTTCATAATCATGATGTACTTGTCGCTGAAGGTATTGCGTATCTTGTTTATCACGAATGAGAGTCCCAGCCACCACAGCATGGCCCCCACGATGATGGCCAGATATCCTACTGCCATGTTGACGGGGTAGTCGGGCGTGATGAAGTCAAAGCGCGCGAACAGCACCAGGAAGAGCAGTATGATGAGGGGGTTGGAGAATGTCAGCAGGAAGGCGGTGAAGAAGTTCTTGAGCAGTCCGCGCTCCTTCGACACGGTGATGTTGTGCTTCTTGTGGTGTGAGAGCACCATGTAGATGCCGAAGGCCAGCAGCATGGCGCTGCCCAGCAGCTGCATGATGAGCTTGTTGTTCTCGTCCTTGACGAAGTCGGTCACGAAGCTCATGCCGAATCCCGAGACGAGTGCGTAGATTATGTCGCTCAGCGCGGCGCCTACGCCCGTCAGGATGCCGTATTTGAAGCCCTTGTTGAGAACACGCTTGATGCACAAGACGCCAACCGGACCGCACGGCGCGGAGCATATCACTCCGATAAACAGTCCTTTGAGTATAATGAGCAGTAATGCAATCACGTCTGTCATAGCAAAATGCAAAGTTGCCTTTTTTTTTCGAATAAAGGCGCAGTTATGGGCTAAAAGTGATGGAAAGCCGCCTCGGCAGCGTCCAAACGGTAAGAAGGACGGATTTGTTTGTAACAAAATGCAAACTGGTGTGCAGATTTTGCGCGCCGGCTGGGCCGAGGACATTGCTGCGCCAAATGGTGTGTGGCAGTGGCGCGCCAGGCGGAGAGTGGCAGTGGCGCGGCGCGACGGTGCTGAGACCGGAATTTTTCTGCCTTTTTTGTGGCGCGAAAATTTTGAATGCCATGCTATTTTTCTTAACTTTGCCAAGAGTGGGGCGCCCCCTTTTTTTGTTCGGGAAATCGTTTTGACGGGTGCCGCACGGTTTGTTATTTCATATATATATAAGGTATAAGGAGAAAGCAGATGGAAGATTTCGTTCACCTTCATGTCCATACTTACTATTCCATACTCGACGGCATGTCGTCGGTCACCAAGGTCGTAGACAAGGCCATTGGCGACGGCATGCGCGGCGTGGCCATCACCGACCACGGCAACATGTTTGGAGTCAAGGAACTCTTTGACTACTGCAAGAAAGTCAACGGCAAACGCAAGGACGAAGGCCTTCCCCCCTTCAAGCCCATCTTCGGCTGCGAGATGTATGTGGCGCGGCGCACCAAGAAGGACATGGACCACACCAAGGGCGACCGTGGCGGCTACCACCTGGTGGTGCTGGCCAAGAACGAGCGCGGCTACCGCAACCTCGTCAAGCTCGTGTCGCGAGCATGGGTCGACGGCTTCTACGGACGTCCGCGTACTGACCGCGAGGACCTCGCCAAATTCCACGAGGGACTCATCGTGTGCTCTGCCTGCATTGCTGGCAACGTGCCCAAGAAGATTCTGGACGGCGACATAGCCGGGGCGCGCGAGGCCATAGAGTGGCACAAGTCAATCTGGGGCGACGACTACTACCTCGAGCTGCAGCGCCACGAGGTGAAGAACCCCGCCCAGCGCGCCAACCGCGAGACCTTCCCCCTGCAGCAGAAGGCCAACGCCGTCATCATGGAGCTCGCCAAGGAGTATGGCGTCAAGCTGGTGTGCACCAACGACTGCCACTTCGTGGACGAAGACGACGCCGAGGCCCACGACCACCTGCTCTGCCTCTCCACGGGCAAGGACCTCGACGACCCCAGCCGCATGCTCTACAGCAAGCAGGAGTGGTTTAAGACCCGTGCCGAGATGAACGAGGTCTTCAGCGACGTGCCCGAGGCGCTCGCCAACACCTGCGAGATTCTGGACAAGGTGGAGACCTACAACATAGACTCCGACCCCATCATGCCCTTCTTCCCCATTCCCGAAGACTTCGGCAACGAGGAGCAGTGGCGCAAGAAATTCTCCGAGGAGGACCTCTTCCGCGAGTTCACCTCTGACGAAAACGGCGAGAACCCCCTGCCCCGGGACAAGGGCGAGGAGAAGATAAAGAAACTGGGAGGCTACGACAAAATCTACCGCATCAAGCTCGAGGCCGACTACCTGCGCAAGCTCGCCTACGACGGCGCCGCGCGGCTCTACGGCGACCCGCTGAGCCAGGAGGTCGACGACCGCATACGCTTTGAGCTCCACGTGATGAAGACCATGGGCTTCCCCGGCTACTTCCTCATCGTGCAGGACTTTATCAACTCGGCGCGCAAGGAACTGGGCGTGTGGGTGGGTCCCGGGCGTGGCTCGGCGGCGGGCAGCGTGGTGGCGTATTGCCTGGGCATCACCAAGATTGACCCGCTCAAGTACGACCTCCTGTTTGAGCGTTTCCTCAACCCTGACCGCATCTCGCTGCCTGATATCGACACCGACTTCGACGACGACGGCCGCGGCAAGGTGCTCCGATGGGTGATGGACAAATACGGCCACGAAAACTGCGCCCACATCATCACCTACTCCACCATGGCCACCAAAAACTCGCTCAAGGACGTGGCGCGCGTGGAGAAAGTGCCGCTCGACCAGGTCAACGCTCTCTGCAAGGCCATACCCGACCGACTGTCGCTCGACGGCAAGGACCTCAAGATGAACCTCGGCAACGCCATCAAGTGCGTCAAGGAACTGCAGGACGCCGAGCGGAGCGACGACCCGCGCATGGCCGACACCATCAAGTACGCACGCAAACTGGAGGGCACGGTGCGAGGCACGGGCATCCACGCCTGCGGCTTCATCATCTGCCGCGACCCGATATCCGACCACGTGCCGGTGTCCACTGCCGACGACCCCGACTTCCCCGGCGTCAAGACGGCGGTGACGCAATACGACGGCCACGTCATCGAGTCTACCGGACTCATCAAGATGGACTTCCTCGGACTCAAGACGCTGTCGGAGCAGAAAGAGGCGGTCAAGATCATCAAGCGCACACGGGGCATAGACCTCGACCTCGACAGCATACCCATCGACGACCCCGCCACCTACCGCCTCTATCAGGAGGGCCGCACCGTGGGCACCTTCCAGTTCGAGTCGCAGGGCATGAGGGCCTATCTGCGCAAGCTCCACCCCACGGTCTTCGAAGACCTCATAGCCATGAACGCGCTCTACCGCCCCGGACCTATGGACTACATCCCGTCGTTCATAGCGCGCAAGAACGGCTCTGAGGAAATCACCTACGACATACCGGTGATGGAGAAATACCTCAAGGACACCTACGGCATCACCGTCTACCAGGAGCAGGTGATGCTCCTGAGCCGACTGCTGGCTGGCTTCACACGAGGCGAGAGCGACAAGCTGCGCAAGGCCATGGGCAAGAAGCAGAAGAAGATAGTAGACGAGATGAAGCCCAAGTTCATCGAGGGCGGCAAGAAGAACGGCTACGACCCCGCTGTGCTCGGCAAGATATGGGGCGACTGGGAGAAATTCGCCTCCTACGCCTTCAACAAGTCTCACGCCGCCTGCTACTCGTGGGTGGCATACCAGACCGCCTACCTCAAGGCCAACTACCCCGCCGAGTTCATGGCTGCCATCATGACGCGCCGCAAGGACGACATCAAGGAGATAACCAAACTCATGGACGAGTGCCGCACCATGAACATCACCACCCTGGGCCCCGACGTCAACGAGAGCTTTGCGGAGTTTGGCGTCAACAAGAAGGGTGAGATACGCTTCGGTCTCGCCGCCGTCAAGGGCATGGGCGAGGCTCCCGCCAACGCCATCATAGAGGAGCGCGAGAAAAACGGCCCCTACAAGGACATCTACGACTTTGCCGAGCGCATCAACTACTCCAGCGTCAACCGCCGCTGCTTTGAGTCGCTGGTCTACAGCGGCGCCTTCGACAGCTTCGGCCTCCAGCGCGAGCAGTACGTCAACGCCAACGACAAGGGCGAAGTCTTCCTCGACCAGCTGGTGAAGTACGGCAACACGGTGCAGAACGACAAGATGAACATCATGGGCTCGCTCTTCGGCGACGACGAGGCTGCCTCCATTAGCAAGCCCGCGCCAGCCCCCCGCCGCAGCTCAGGCTCCAGCCTCGACATGCTCAACAAGGAGAAGAGCCTCATCGGCATCTACCTCTCCGCCCACCCGCTCGACAACTACAAGGTGGTGCTCAAGCGCTGCGTCAACGCCAAATGCCAGGAGATGACCAGCGACAACATCACCTCCCTCATCAGGCGCGGCACGCAGTGGTCCTTCGGCGGCATGGTCACCAACGTGGTGGAGCGCTACACCAAGCGCAACACTCTCTTCGGCAAGGTCAAGATAGAGGACTTCGACGGCGAGGGCGAACTGACCATCTTCGACCAGTGGAGCGACGTGAGAAACAAGTTTGTGGTGGGCTGCGCCGTCTACGTCAGGGTCAACCTCGAGACGCCGCGCTGGAACCCCTCGCGCGTCAACATGCGCATAGAGTCGGTGGGATACCTTGCCGACGCGGCGGCGAAGCTCATCAAGAAGATGAGGGTTTCTCTCTCCGCCGACATCTTCTGCCCCGTCTTCAACAAGATGCTGACAGACCAGGTGGAGAACCACCACGGCAACACGACTGTCGTGCTCTCGGTCATGGAGCCCAAGACGCGCACGCCGGTCGAGCTGCAGCTCAAACATGAGGTGCAGCCCACGATGGAATTAATCGAGGGACTCGAAAGCTACGAGGGCGTCAGAGTGACGATAGAGGGCGAGTAAAGCGGCCAGCCCGCACTTTTTGCGAAATGTCGGCCACCGCCCTGCGTATGGCGGAGAAGCGCATCGGGGCGGGGCGCTCAAATCCCTTGATGCTGCCCACTGTGGCCACGCTGTAGCCCTCGCCTGTCTTCTGTAGTTTTGTCTCGTTCATAATAGTGCTTTTTGAGTTTTATAGTGTTTTTTGGATTGTTTTCTATTGCTGTCCGCTAAAACCCTCTAACATTCGAACCTCCTGCCCTCCAAAAAGTCTTTTTCGTGAAAATTCGCACAATTCGTGTGCGCCTCATTTCCAGTGCGTTACGTCTGGCGCGCACTAAAGAATTTTTAAGTAGTACTTTAGCGATTGAAAAGTAGG
>CAVGQS010000155.1:0-5160 GCA_963631415.1 Lactococcus garvieae
TTTTCAATCGCTCAAGTGCTTCTTAAAAATTCTTAAGTGCGCACGAAACGTAACGCACTGGAAATGAGGCGCACACGAACTATGCTAGTTTTCGCGAAAAAGACTTTTTGGGGGCAGGAGGTTAAGCGGTTCGAATGTTAGAGGGTTTTAGTGGACAGCAATATTTAGGAGTCGCAAAAATAAAGTCCATTCATAAAAAAGGCGGTCTCAACAAAGAGGACCGCCTTTTTGTCTTGAATGCACGCTTTGAGCGACTGTCGTATTATCTGACGTGCACCTTCTTGCCGTCTATGATGTAGAAGCCTCGTTGGACTTTCTCCACACGACGTCCGCTGAGGTCATAGATGACTGCAGGCCTATACACTCGCTCTACGGACTGTATGGCCAAAGGGTCGTCTACTACATCTACACGAAAGAGGTTGCTATAATTGCTAGACCACGCCACGCTGTTGCCCCAAGAGTCGAAGATTCCTGTCGCCATGATGACGAAAGAGCCGTCTGTAGTGCCGTTGCTGCGCTTGCTGACGAGGTAGTACGTGCCGGCTTTCGTTGCGCTTGCGTCTATCGCCTGCCAGTTGCAATAAGTCGCATTGTATGAAGAAAGGGTTCCAGCGTTGTTGTTGTAGCCATAGTTGTTGCCGGCACGCCATATCATATAGAGTTTTGCTTCCTCGTTATAGAACGAGTAGTAGTCGTTGTCGCGTTTCTCGCAGAGAAACTGCGCCTTTGCACCTAGCTCGTCCGGTTCAGACGAAAACTGCAAGATGCTGTTGTCGTCAATGTAGAGCGTATACTCGTCGCCATTTTGCTGTATGTTGGTAAAGGTAACAGTCTTGCCGTCCCACTTGTCAGCCTCTTTTCCGGAAATTATCAACTGATAGATAGCGTCCACATCCTGTGTAGTCGGCGAAGACTTGAGGGCGTTGGCGGCTGCGCTTACCTGCTGCTTCACTCCGTCAGTAAGCGACGAGGCCTCGGCATAAGCGAGGAAATATGACTTGAGGAAAGCACCGCGGTCAACAGAGTTGTTGATGCTGTATGCACCCTGCGTGATGTACTCCAAGGAGTAAGGCGCATAGAGATTGTCGAAGCCGTCGAAGTTGTGCGTGCCGCTGCCAGTCGGGAAACTGGTGGTGACAGGGTTTTGACGCTGCCCAAAGCCCGTGAGAGTCTCTTCCCAGAAGAAGCCTATCTTGTTGTCGGCCTGCCACTCCATAGAACTGTAGGCTGAGGCAGTGTTGCTCACTTGGCAGAATCCGTTCCAGTCCTTCGAGAAGTTTTCCACAGTATTAAGGTCAGAGAGGTCTGTCAATTCCTTATAATATATGCCTACATTCGTGCGGCTGCTTCCGGTAGGTATTGACTGCAGTACGAGATACATATCCTTGTTGTCGTCATTGCGCTTTACAGGAAGAACGAGCATCTCGCCATTCGTTGAGTTGTTGCCGGGGGTAAGTCCTGAACCTGCGAAAGTACACTTGGAAGATGTACCCCAAGAGCCCTCGCCTTCAAGCGTGTTGGTATAAGTGAAGATGTTGAAGATGCGACCGCCACTGGCGCGGCTAGTCAGTACCACGCGGCCGTCAGGCAGTTCGTCACATTTAGGTTCGTTGCCGTCTGTAGCTGGAAGTGCCGTCGCCCCGCCCAGGGCATGCCAAGTGGCGCCGAAGTCGTCGGAGTAGATAACGCGGTTACCATTGGGGCGGGCACATAGCGCTGCATACAAGCGGTAGTAGTCACCCTTCTTCACAATACGGCTTTGGAACACCCTGCCGCCACCTACGAACGCAGCCTCTATGGCATTGCCGTCGTCGAAGAGCGAGTAGATGTCCTCAGTGACATTCACGGGAGTCTCCCAAGTGTTGCCGTTGTCGTGGCTGCGTATGAGGGCTATGAGGTTCGGGTTGGAACGGGTCGTGTTGCTGCTCGTGTATAGCGTGCATCCGCCAACCGCCAGCACAAGTACTTCTTGACTCGTGCGGTCAGCAACTACAGCGGGGTCGCCAAATGCCGTTTCAAAATAGTTTTCGGTGGCTGATGTCTTTCCATTGCCCACTGCCACTTCCTTAATTTCGCTCCACGTTGCCCCGTTGTCGTCGCTGGTGCGGCACACAACGTCCACTTGTCCGTATCCAGGGTCAGTTCCGCAGACCAATCTGGCTGCAGTGGCAATAAGCCGGCCGTTGCTGGCCTGTGCGATTCCGGGTATGCGGTAAGGAGGCACGACTCCATCGCCTTTGCTCGTATTGAACAAGTCCTGACTCTCGGGAGCCTTGAGATAGTCGATGTTGCTTACCCTTATCACATTGTCTTCTAAAGTTATGTCGGCGCTATTTACCACCCTGCCCACGATGCCGACAGTCAGACGGTCTGCGCTGATGACAGAGGTCGGAAGGAAGAATCCGCCGTTGAATGCAGACTCCGTCGTTCCGTTGTGAGTATAGGTAATGTAGGCATCGTCAGGACCGTCAATGGCTACATTATATACATACCGGTCGTCAAGGCTTACGGGATCAAAGCGCCAGAGCAGGTCAGCGGCAGTCTTTGCGCCGTCTGTCCAAGTGGTGATGTAGTCAGTGCCGTTCACCTTATAGTAATTTCCGCCATTGGTGCAGTTGACTGCCTCAGAGAAATAGTAGTAGCGGTAGTCGTCAACATCGGCAGAGTCGGCGATGGTAAGTTTGGAGAACGTGCCGGCAATGCCGCCTACGTAGGTAGTTCCCGCAACCATAGGCTGGCCATCGCCGTTGACAATGGAGATTGTGTTGTCGCCGTTGTTCGTGACGCGCCAAATGCCGTTGTTGGTCTCCACTTTTGAGTCACTCTGCAGCGTATACTTATAGGTATTGCCGCTCAAGAATGCGTCGTTGTAAATATTCTCCGTGCGGTTTGTCTCCTTGCTGACGATATGATAATAGCCCGTCTTTACAGCTTGTGCTCCTGGCAGTTCCACCTCTTCGCCGTTGAGGAAAGCTTCAAGGTCGTTGACATACTTGGCGCAGTCTTCGCCTGCCACGGTGCTGCTGGTGAAGCGGGAGAGCAGACTATTGAGGGAGTCAAGTTTAGCTGAATTATCTTGACACTCGGCCTTCAGAATCTGTACCTTCTCGTACTGATGGATTCCCTCAATGAGACGTTCAAAGCGCACGCTCGAGCGGTTGCCAGGATAGTAGCAGTAGGTGTCTCCCGACTGGAACTTGCGGAAGCGGCTGTCGGTCAAGGGGTGCTCGTCCCAGTTCATGAACGACCAATGGAGATAGCCGTCCAGATTGTTGGCGGCGGCATAGATAGGCAGAAATGTTGCCTCAGCCGGATTGGAATTAGTAAAAATATTAGGCTCGTAATCAGCGCAGGATGTATAGACAGTAGTCACGCCTCCTTTGGCTTTGCGGTTGGCAAGGTCAGTGGAAGAGAACTTCTTGTCCTGCCCCAGGGCCACACAGAAGTCATTCAGTTTGTCGACAAGCGATGAATGGTAGTTGCCTGCCAATGCCACCTTGAAGCCCAAGCCGTTGGCTATGCTGTAGGCGTTGAGCATGTCGGCCTCAGCCCGCTCGTCCATGGCGATATTAGTCTTGTCGAACCACCCTTTCTCCTGCAAGTGAGCCTTGAAAGATGTGAGGAAACATGTCCACAGCGACTTGTAGTCGTCAGAAGACGTCGTGGTGGAGAGCGACTTATAGGAGTTGCTGCTCTCGTCGAAATAGCGGAAGCTCATGTCCCAAGGCACCATGCTAAAGCAGTTGATTTGTTTCGATATACCACATTCTTCGCACAGCGTCACGTACTTATCGAATATGGTATAGTCGTAGCTCCACGTGCCGTCGCTCTTGAGGGTGGTCTGCACCATAGGGTCGAACTTGTCGTGCGACTGCTCGCCCCAAGGCTCGTAGAACATGATGGTCGTCACTACGCTCTGTCCAGCGCGGGCAAGGGCCTTGAGATAAGGCCGCAACGCCTCAACGTGGCCGTCACTCCAGCGTTCCACTCCATAGTAGCGGCTTACGGCATAGGGCTGCTGCCAAAGGTCGAGATGGAAAGTTTGAGCACTGGGGAGCGGAAGAGTCTTGTCCACCACATTTATGTTCAGCGTCAACGACTTAACCACGTTGCCGTCAGCCCCAACAACCTCGAGGACTGAAGTGTAATGCCCAGCGTCCACTGTGGTCGGCACGTCTATCGTACACCAAACAGGGCGCGTGGTCATGGCCGCCACAGTGTGCGGCTTGTCTTGGTCAATAATGTCGGGAGAGAGATACGTAGCCAGCGTCGTGTCGTGCACACCGCAACTACTGAAGTCGTCGGTAATGACATAGTTCACAAAGCGCGCCTCAGCTGCAGTGATGCCAGTCGTATTGCCGTCCTTTGTCCATTCCGTCATCCTGACCTTGAGGGACTCTTGCGCCGTATTGCTGTATAGAACAGCGAGCACATTGGCACGCTCGCCCTTCCACACGCTGATGTTTTTGGTATCCGTAACTTTCACGTCCGGCACCTCACGGATGGCATAGTGTTTGTCACGGCTAGCCCATGAGGCATTAAGCCCAGAGGGCAAGGCCGACCATTCGGAGACATCGGGAGTCTCAGCAGAAACAGGCTCCGTATAATCGTCTATCGGATAGGTAGAGTTCTGCGCTTGGGCAGTCAGTCCAAGAGACGCACACAACAACACGGCGAGCAACGCCTTTCTAGTTACATGGTGCATTGGGTGGGGGTAATCCATAAATTTAGCATTTGTAATTTAGCAGCACAAGCATTATATTTTTTCATTACAACGCAGACAGTGCAATTCCGCCCGCAATGCAGCCGCATCGGACTCTTAACTTTTTGTGCTGCAATTAAAAGCCAAGAGCTCATGCGACCGAACAAAAGTACGAATTATATTTTAGAAAACGCCCAGTTCTGCAGGGCATTTTCACCATGTACAAATCTACGGCCTCGCCCTCGCGCAACTTTTATGTCAAAAAAACGGCATTTTTCTTGGAGAAACAATAAATAAGACATAACTTTGCCAACGAAATGAACAGCAGGTGGCTGTTTGAGGCATAGCACAAGGGATTTGCGTATGAGTGTGCCACATCATTATTAAGGGGGATTAGCTCAGCTGGCTAGAGCGCTTGCATGGCATGCAAGAGGTCATCGGTTCGAATCCGATATTCT
>CAVGQS010000156.1:0-5146 GCA_963631415.1 Lactococcus garvieae
GCGTTTCCGCGGAAATTTTTTCGTTAAGTCCGCACGAAAATTTTTTAAGTCCGCACGAAAATTTTTTAAGTCCTACTTTATAACTTTGATGTCCATCCGCCAGTGGCTGCGCGGCGGCGCCTTCCCTGCGCTTTTCCAAAAAAATGCAGTGGTTTTTAGGTTGTTTAATTTGAAAAGTGTATTTTTGCGGGTGTATTTTGTATTGAAAAGTGTCGCCACAAGGCGCTGAAAGTCATTGAAAAGTGTAAACGCAATGCTCTACAGGAAGATTGGAGACTACATCGAAAACCATTTCAAGACGGATTCCGACAAGATTCTCATCTTGGAGGGGGCTCGCCAGATTGGCAAGTCGTATATCATCAGGGAGGTTGGCAAGCGCCTGTTCCGCAACTTTGTGGAAATAAACTTCGTCAACGACGACGAGGGCGACCAGGTCTTCAAGAACATCAGGACCACTGAGGACTTCTATCTCAACCTCAGTATGGTGGCGGGCGAGCGCCTCGACGGCTATGAGGACACGCTGGTCTTCCTCGACGAGATACAGCAGTACCCGCAATATCTCACCATGCTGAAGTTCTTCCGCCAGGACAGGCGCTACCGGTTTGTGGCAAGCGGGAGCCTGCTGGGCATCACGCTGCGCTCCACCACCTCTATCCCCATTGGGAGCGTCATCCGCAAGGAGATGCACCAGCTTGACTTCGAGGAATTCCTCGTGGCCAACGGCTTCGGCCCGGAGGCGCTGGCGGTGATGAGGGAGAAGTTTGCCGCCCGCCAAAGCCTGAGCGAGGAGATGCACCAGCGCGTCATGGATTTGTTCCGCAAGTACCTGCTGGTGGGCGGCATGCCCGACGCCGTCAACACCTATCTCGCCACTCACAACATTGTCAAGGTAAGGGAGATTCAGGAGTCCATCTTCTCCATGTATGGCGAGGACGCCTCCAAGTACGAGCGCGACTGCGGCAGAAGCCTTCTCGTGCGCCGCATTTTCGACATGATCCCTTCGCAGATGGAGAACAAGAAGAAGCGCGTAGTGGCCAAGGACATACAGGACAAGGAGGGCGACCGCCTCGCCAGATATGCCGAAGAGTTTGAGTACCTCGTTTCCTCTGGCGTCGCGCTCGACGTACACGCCATAGCCAACCCCAAGTATCCGCTGAAGGAGTCGGTGTGCAAAAACCTGCTGAAGCTCTACCTCAACGATGTAGGCATGCTCACGTGTCAGCTCTACCGCCACAACCTGCGCCCCGTGCTCAACGACGAGCGGAGCGTCAACCTGGGGGCGGTCTACGAGAACGTGGTGGCGCAGGAGCTCAAGGCTCACGGCCACCGCCTTTTCTACTACGACAACCGCAAGAACGGCGAGGTGGACTTCCTGGTCGACGACTATTCCTCGCTGACGATACTGCCCGTCGAGGTGAAGTCGGGCAAGGACTACACCGTCCACGGCGCCTTGAACAAACTGCTTGCCAACCCAGACTACAACGTTTCGTCGGGGCTGGTTGTGTCCAACGAGCGCCGAGTGTGGCAAGACGGCAAGGTGACCTACATGCCTGTCTACTACGTGATGTTCATCGACGCCACGGGCATGTGCAATGAAGACGTGTACTTCTAGCCTGTTGACACTGCGCCTTTGCCCGCCTCTGGGTGTTTTTGCTGAATTTCAGGCAATAAGTGGACGAAAATCTTTGTCATGTCGGAAAAAATGAGTTCCTTTGCCGCTGTTTTCGCGTAATCGCTGGCAGGAAGAAGAGTTGCCTGTTATGTTGCGCGGAGTATGTGAAACTTTCCAATATTACAAAGTAATGGGAAACCAGATTAAGGAAGACCTGATCAAGGTGGCCGAAGAGGCTTTCAAGACAGGCATCGAAGCCCCCAAGTTCAAGGCGGGCGACACAATCACGGTCGCTTACAAGATCGTGGAGGGTAGCAAGGAGAGAATCCAGCTCTACCGCGGCGTAGTCATCAAGATCTGCGGCCACGGCGACCTCAAGCGTTTCACTGTGCGCAAGATGAGCGGCACTGTGGGCGTGGAGCGTATTTTCCCCATCAACTCGCCGGCCATCGACAGCATCACCGTCAACAAGGTGGGCAAGGTGCGCCGCGCTAAACTCTATTATCTCCGCAACCTGACGGGCAAGAAAGCACGCATCAAGGAGAAGAGATACATTCCTTCCAAAAACGAGGATTGATATCCCAAACCCGCATGCCGCGCCACAAAATGCACGCGGCGTGAGAAAAACAGGACCTTTAGGTGAATATTTCATCAAAAGGTCCTGTTTTCGTTGAAATTAGTTCGGATTTGTTCCTCTATTATGTTTTTTTGTATATCTTTGCGTCCGAAAGTCTGCTGCGGTTGCTCGCTGCCGCAGTTTCTTTCTCCAAACAACATCCATACTAACCACTGAAAACGCTACCGCTATCTGCTCCGTCGACTCCAAAATACAGTCACTCCTGCAGGACATGCCGCCCATCTCGCTTGACGAGATGTCGGGCATCCGCCTGATGAAGCGCACCGACACCAAGTTTCTCGCCAACAAGGCTCAGCTGCTGCAAGTGCTGGACCTTGCAAAGGACGAGTACTACGTGCAGGAGATAGAGCACGTCAGGATAGCGCGCTACCGCACCACCTACTGGGACTCCAACGACTACGCCTTCTTCCGCATGCACGAGCAGGGACGCCGCCCGCGCACCAAGGTGAGAGTGCGCACCTACGAGGACTCCGGCGGCCTGACTTTCCTTGAGGTAAAGAAGAAGGACAACCACGGCAAGACGCGGAAGAAACGCATTGAGGTGGTGTCGCAAAAGGAGGTGTTCGGCAACGGCGGCGACGAGTTTGTGTCAAACCAGACGCACAGCAGCCTCAGCCTGTTCCACCCCTGTCTGCAGAACTACTTCAAGCGCATCACGCTGGTCAACAAGGGCAAGACGGAGCGACTTACCATCGACTTCGACATCGAATACACCAACTTCGACACGGGCCGGAAGGCTACGTCCGACCAACTGGTGATCATAGAGCTCAAGCGCGACGGCAGGGTCTTCTCGCCCATCAAGAACATACTGCTCAGGCTCCGCATCAAGCCGCACGGCTACAGCAAGTATGTGGTGGGCTCGTGCATGACCAACCCCAGCCTCAAGGCCAACACGCTGAAGCCCAAACTGAGGGAGATGGCCAAAATCAATGTCAGGCGCCCGGCTGCCGACATCGCTGTGGGCAGCGCCAACAACGTAACTAATAAATAAAAAACGACATATATGTTAGACCTTATCAACACAATGCAGCTTGCGGCAAACTTCTTGCTGAACATACAGTGGGTTGACATGCCCGCGCTTACCGAGATGCTGTGCCGCTTTGCGCTCAACATCGTAATGGTGTGGGTTGTGGTGCAGTTCTTCTACTATCCCAAGAGCAAACGCCGCGACTATTACTTCACATTCCTCCTCATCGCCGTGAGCATCTTCATGCTCATCTACCTGATGGACGGCTCCAAGATGAAGATTGGAGCGGCGCTGGGCCTCTTCGCCGTCTTCGGCATCATACGCTACCGCACCGAGTCGGTGCCCATACGCGAGATGACCTACCTCTTCTTCCTCGTGGCGCTGTCGGTGGTCAACGGCATGGCGCAGAAACTGAGCATCGCCGAACTGCTGGCTGCCAACATCATCTTCGTGGTGGCCGTGGCGCTGGCGGAGAGCAACCTGCTCGCCAAGCACGTAGCGTGCAAGTTTGTAAAGTATGACAACATAGACCTCATCAAGCCTGAGAAGCGCGATGAGATGATTGCCGACCTCGAGAACAGGCTGGGCGTCAAGGTCATCAACGTGGAGGTGGGCTCCGTGGATTTCCTCAAGGACAGCGCCCTCATCAAGGTGTTCTACAAGGGCAACAAGGCGGGCAACGGCACCGACTCCATCACGCGCCTGCCCAAGGAGTACTCTTAATGCCGGGCGGACTCACTGCCCTCTGATATCAACCGCATAATATTAGTTAGCAATGAAAAGACTGAGTGTTATATTCGCCCTGTCGCTGGCGGTGCTGGCGGCTAAGGCAGACGACTTCGGCTTGTGGTCCGAAGTGGGACTTGGCCAAAAACTGGGAACCACCGGACTGAGCGCCTCCGCTGACCTCGGCTTCCGCGCCAACAACAGCCTGCGCAACGTGGACCGCTGGAGCGCCGGCGTGGGACTGAGCTACGACATCTGCCATTGGCTCGAAGTTGGCGTGGGCTATACATATATGTACAGCTACGCGGGCGAAGAATATAAGGACAACTACAAGAAGGACGGCGTGACCAAGGAGGGCTACAACCTCACTCACGGCTACTGGCGCAGCAAAAACCGCTTCACCGCCAGCCTAAAGGCTAGCTATGACGTTGGGCGCTTCTCGTTCTCACTGCGCGAGCGCTACCAGCTCACCGGCTACAACAGCGTTGGAGTCACTAAGGACAAATACCGCTTCAACTATGTGTATGACCAGGCGGGCAATATCGTCGACAAGATTAACCAGTCCGGCTATCCCGAATTGGGCGTGTCGGACCGCAAAGAGTCGAAGTCGAAGGAATATCTCCGCTCCAAGCTCGAAGTGGGCTACAACATACGCCACTGCTCCTTCGACCCCTTCGTGTCTGTTGAGCTCGAAAACAACCTGCGCGAGGCGTTCAAGCTCGACGAGGTGCGCTACACGGCTGGCTTGGAGTGGAAAATCTCCAAACAGGTGAACCTCAGCGGAGCCTACCACTTCAACAAGGGCAGCGACGCCGATAACGACGATGACCTCCACGCCATCGAAATATCTCTAAAACTCAAAAACCTCTTTGGCGGCGTGGCGAAAAAGACCAAGTAGCAACGCTTGCTCTGCTCGAACCGCTATGCTATAAACAATAGCGCCCGTTGCAGTCCAAAGAAAAATAAAGGCACAAAAAAACCGGAACCTAATCGTTAGGTTCCGGTTTTTTTTGTGCCTTATTGTGAAAGCCGCCTTATTATAAACGCCGTCTTATTATGCGAGCTGCCAATTATAGCGTGCCTTATTGCAAACGTTATTGCTAGCTTGCTTGCGAGTGTGCTTATTGCGAGTGTGTCTATTGCGAGTGTGCCTATTGCGAGAGGACGTTATTGTGAGCGCACCAATGGTTGTGTTCTTGCATGT
>CAVGQS010000157.1:0-5053 GCA_963631415.1 Lactococcus garvieae
GGTCAAAAACGTATTTGGCGTGGAGCCCAAGATATTCCGCAACTCTGCCCTCATCTACACCGACGACATCGGCAGAATGGTCTCCGAGATGGGCTTCAAGGGCATGATTACGGAAGGCGCCAAGCACATTTTGGGTTGGAAGAGCCCCCACTTCCTCTACAGCTGCGGCGAAGCGCCTAAGCTGAAACTGCTGCTCAGAGACTGCAGCCTCAGCGAGGACATCTCATACCGTTTCAACGACTCCAGCTGGCAGGAATATCCGCTCTTTGCCGACACCTACATGAACTGGATTGCCTCACAGCCACAAGAGGAGCAGATATACAACATCTTCATGGAACTGTGCGCCCTGGGCGTCTTCCAGCCGCTTTCGAGCAACATTCTGGAGTTCATGAAGGCGCTGCCCGGACAGGCAAAGGAAAAAGGCATCACGTTCTCCACGCCATCGGAGATATGCTCCAAGTTCAAGGCTGCCGGCACGTTCAGCGCCCAGTATCCCGTGACCTGGGTTGACGAAGAGCGCGACATCTCCCCATGGCTGGGCAACGACATGCAGCGCGAGGCATTCAACAAGCTCTACAAAATTGCTGACCGCATACTGATACTCAACGACAAGCGCATCAAGCAAGACTGGGACTACCTGCAAGCAACCAACAACTTCAGGTTCATGTCGACGAAGCCAAGCAGCGACGGCGCCTACAGGGGCATCTACGACTCCCCCTACGACGCGTTCACCAACTACATGAACATCATCTCGGACTTCACCACCCGCGTCAACAACCTCTACCCCGACACCGACAACGAGGAACTCTCAGCCCTCCTCACCACCATCCGCAACCAGGAGGAGGAACTGACACTCAAGGACAAGGAAATCGAGAAACTGCAAAAAACCCTGCAGCTGCTTAAAGGAAACAAAAACAAAGAAGCAAAGCCGAAAGAGACTAAAGCGAAAAGCAAAAAGGCGCCAGCAAAAAGCAAAGATTGAATTGCAAAAGAAAACTTGCAGTTGCGTTTTAAGGTTTTAAGCCATGCCCGCAAACAAAAACGCAATGACGAGATACAAGATACTCGACGAGCTGTTGAGTAGCAAGTATCACGATTACTCGCTCGATGACTTGACCGAGGAAGTGAGCAGTCGGCTGTGCGAAATTTACCCGGCATCGAATGGCGTGGTGCGACGCACGATAGAAAAGGACATTCACTATCTGGAACATGAGGGGCCGTTCGGAGTTGAGATAGAACGATACACGGCTGCCGGGTATGACAAGGAGAAACAACGGTCGTTCGCCAAACAATGCCTGCGCTATTCAGACCCATCGTTCTCTATCTTTAAGAAAGAGATGAGTGACGACGAGAAGTACCTCCTTGGCGAGGCGCTTTCTCTGCTGGGACAATTTGAGGGGCTGCCCAATTTGGAGGGGCTGGAACGCTTGCGGCTGGGACTAAAGGTGGAGAGGACAGACCGGAAGATAATCTCGCTGTCTAAGAACCCATTGGAAACCTCCAACATACTTGGAGAGCTGTTTACTGCCATTTCACAAAAGCAAGTGATAGAATTGCACTATCACAAATTTCAGGAACCCAACAAGACTTTGTCGTTAAACGTGCACCCTTATCTCCTCAAAGAGTACAACCGCAGATGGTATTTGTTCGCAGCGGCAGAATCAGACGAGAAATTTCTGTGCTTTGCACTCGACAGAATTGACTCTGTTGTGCCGCAGCCTTCCCACCACTACCTAGAGTATGACGGCGATATCAACGAAAGATTTGAAGACATTATTGGCGTCACGCTCAATGACGGTCCCGTTTTGCAGATTGTCTTTTGGGTTAGCGACAAATCGAAGGATTACGTTGAAACCAAGCCTCTCCACGAATCGCAGAAGCATATCAAGGCTGAAATTGAGAACAAGTTAAGAAGCGAGCACCCTATCCTTGCCGGCGGGCGATTCTTCCAGATAGAATGTATTGAGAATTATGAGTTAATTCGGGAACTGTCTTCATTCGGCAAAGAACTTATTGTGCTACAGCCCAGTGCCATCAAAGACAAAGTGGCGCAAAGGGCGGCAGAAATGAACGAGATATACAAAAAAATTTAGTCACGAACATTGCGTTCGCAGGCTCGCCATAACTTTGCGCTGACAAAACAACAACGCAATGGAAAATCGTTCAGAGAAAACTTATGGGGAAGTCACAGTAATTCAGCGTTCCGATTATAAATGGGGCGTCGTCAACGCCGCAGGAGTGGAAATTGTACCTTTCGGAAAATATGATTGGATAGACGGTTTTGACAGCGGACTCGCTCGTGTGAAAATTGGGAAAGAGCATAATGGGATGAAAGGAAACAACAACAAATGGGGCATTATCAATGAAAAAGGTGAAGAAGTCCTCTCCGTTGAATACGATTCCATCTGGAATTTTCTCGGTAAAAATCGCTTTTCTACTAAGGTAGTCAAGGGCGATGCAGAACGCGAGATTTATTTTCACGACCTAAACCCATCCTTGCCTGACAGGAGCACACCAAACAGGCAGTATGACATTGACGAAGATGACGACAACCGTTGGCACTATGGCGACTTTGCCGGCACATACGCGCAGGACGTAGCAGGATACAGCGACGAAGCAATATATGACGCTTTCGACGGTGACCCAGACGCATACTGGAATATTGATTAAAAAATCAGCATTGCGAACATAGATTTCGCAAACGAATCGTACCTTTGCACAAGATGATAGACAAGCGGTCTTTGACAATAGTGAACTGAAAAGAAATTTGAACTCGTCCTGCGTGGCGCGAGCCCTGTTCTTCACAGAGCAGATTCGCAGGATGTCTTCTCATGGCTTAGGCCATCTGAAGATAACAACGTTAGTGCATAACCGCGTCATTTCCTAAGTCTTCCTTAGCGAATGTGTTAGCGATTAGCCATTAGTAATAAGTTAGTAGTTGTGTTATATACAAAGAAACGACTCTACAGTTCACACATTGCCATTGACCGCTTTTCATACAAATACCAACGAAGACATGGATAAAGCCGCAATAGCCGCATTGGCCAGACAAATGAAAACCAAAGAGGACCTGGTCGCTCTTCTCAATCGCATAAAGCAAGATGAGATGAACGAGCGCGGCATTGGCGACAAGTTCCGCCCCTCAACCACGGAGCATGTCCTTAATCTTTACTGCAACCCTAACAACACCTATCATCGCTACAAGCAGTTCACAATAAAGAAGAAGTCGGGAGGCTACAGGCAAATTACAGCCCCGCGAAACAAGAGTTTCATGCTTATCCTCAGGCATGTAAACGAGATTTTCAAAGCTGTTTACACCCCTTCAAAATACGCAACGGGATTTACCGAAGGACGTTCGGTGGTGGACAATGCCCTCAAGCACAAGGGAATGAACTACGTCTTCAACATTGACCTGAAAGATTTCTTCCCGAGCATAGAGCAGGCAAGGGTGTGGAAACGCCTACAGTTAGAGCCGCTAAACTTTCCGCAACCGATAGCCAGTGTTCTGGCAGGTCTTTGCTCTATGAGGAGCGAGCAGAAAGATGACGGCACTTACAAGTATGTACTCCCGCAGGGAGCGCCCACTTCGCCCATCATCACCAATATGATTTGCGACACATTAGACAGGAGGCTGGCTGGCCTGGCCAAACGGTTTGGACTGAACTATTCCCGCTACGCTGACGACATCACATTCAGTTCCATGCACAATGTCTATGGAGGAAATGACGAGTTCAGAACTGAACTCAAACGCATTATTACCGGACAAGGCTTTGAGATGAACGAAGACAAGACTCGTTTGCAAAAACTTGGCGAACGCCAGGAAGTTACGGGACTTATTGTCAGCCAAAAAGTCAACGTCAGCCAAAAGTACGTTCGCGACATACGTAACCTATTGTATATATGGGACCGGTACGGGTACACTGACGCATATACAAAGTTCTATCCGAAATACAAGGCCGGGAAAGGGCTCGTCAAGAAAGGCAATCCCGACATTGCCAATGTCATCAACGGCAAATTGATGTATCTGAAGATGGTCAAAGGCGAAGACGATTCCGTCTACCAACGCCTCCTCTCAAAGTTCACGAGACTGGCAGCCACTCTTTCGGACCCCAGCAAGACAACCGAACATGGCATAACATATATTGAGACCATGGCAGTGAAAGACTTTGAGAAAAAGTATAGTACAGAGATTTCCTTTGCCGTGTCGACTCCCAAAGAAATCAGCTGCAGGTCAAATGCGACAGAAGAAGAAAGAGAAAAGGTACAAAGACAATACCTGGAGAATTTTGTTCCCCATAGATATGCGTCGTTTGTACTTAGTGGAAAGAAGCAAATGGTATCTGCAAACAAGACCATCACAAAAGACGACGAGCAGAGAAAAGACTTGCTGTCCATTTCTCGCTGTCGCAATTCCAAAGGCAAGCTTTTCTGGCTGCTGCACAAATCAAACAAAATAACCGGTCCAAATCCATCGCCCGTCAACATAGACGAATTGAACAGCGATTTGGACTCACTATTAAAAATGTAACATGGATGAGAAACTAAAATCCACCATAGACAAGGTTGTCAGGCTCGCAAGTCAAAACGCGGAGTTTGGCACAGAGTTGCGGAAGAGGTTAGGGATGACCTCATCTGCAACAATTGTTTCATCTCAGATGCCGGTTCAAGATGATGTCCATGCTATTCGCGAGGCTCTTGAAATTAGAGCAACAAACAGCATTTGCTATGATTTCATATTGGAAAAAGGGAACCAAAGATTAAGAGACCAGCTTATAATTGACAATCTTCGCATGGAAAATGCGGCGATGAATCTTAAAGAAAAAGAACAAGAACGTTTTTATTCATTTTGTGCTAATGCGTTCTATCAAATTGAGAATGTTGTTAATTTCTATTTCTATGTAATGTATCCAAACATAGAAGATATGCTACAGTTCATTGAAAATACGACTGTTATTGATGGCAAGTATGGTTTCAAACGAAATGACAAGAAAGAATACAAAAACGTAGGAGATATTGAAGTTAGCCATAAACTCAATGCTATATGCAATAGCCT
>CAVGQS010000158.1:0-4889 GCA_963631415.1 Lactococcus garvieae
CATTTGATCCGACAATGGCATTGTTGTACTCGTCCTTTTTAAGCATCTTGTGCAAAGAAGACCAGCTGCCCAAATCGCTCCAACCAAACTCTGCGGGATATACATATATCTCGTCCGCATTCTCCATGATAGCGTAGTCTACAGAGATGCTGGGACATTGAGGATAAATCTTGTTTATGCAATTCTGCTCTTCGTCTGTGCGATAATATGCGCGAGCACTTTCAAACAAGGAAGAAATCTGGGGCTGGTAAACTCGGAATGCATTGACAATAGTATTTACGTTCCAAATAAACAGTCCAGAATTCCAGAAATAATTGGGGTACGTGATATACTCCTTCGCAGTCTCTAGCGAAGGTTTTTCTTTGAAGTTGTCGACCCTGAAGATGTTTTTGTTTATTACCGTTGAGCACGACAAATCCGCTTCAATATAGCCATAACCTGTTTCTGCGTGGTCTGGCTTCATACCCAAAGTGACGATTGTGTCACTCGAAGAGGTAAACTGCAAGCATTCGCGTATTGCCTTTTGAAATTCAGAAACGTTGGTTATTATGTGGTCACTTGGAGTAATTACGATATTGGCGTTGGGATTGATTGATTTTATAACCCAACTGACGTAAGCAATACACGGTGCTGTATTTTTCCTGCATGGCTCCAGCAATATGTTGCTTCGAGGTATATCCGGGAGCTGCTCTTGGATGATTCCAAGAAAATCTGTAGATGTAACAATCCAGATATTGTCTACCCCACAGATGCTCGAGAACCTGTCTACTGTCATCTGGATAAGCGTGCGTCCGCAGCCCAAAATATCCAAAAACTGTTTGGGCTTCCGCTTGCTGCTCATAGGCCAAAAACGACTGCCTATGCCTCCTGCCATTATTACAACATGGTTATTGCTTGCCATATTTGGTGAGTCGATGTGTTATTCTCTATTTACTATTCTCCTCCAGCATTTCGCCTTGTATATACAAGCGAGTTAGTTTGTTGGAGGCGTTTGTCATTACTGTTATTATCTTCTTGAATTGTCCCGTCATGCGCCCCTTGCCATTGTAGGTCACCTTAATGGTACCTGTCTTGCCCGGAGCTATGGGTTTATCGCTATACATGGGCACCGTGCAACCGCACGAAGCCACGCACTGATTGATAATCAATGGTGCCTTTCCGGTATTAGTGAACGTAAAATTGCATGTCAATATGGAGTTCTTTTCGGTGAATTTCCCGAAATCATGCACTGTTTTGTCAAACTTGATTTCCGCCTTCTGTCCTTGAGCTTTCAGCGAGACTCCAAAGGCACATAGCAGCATGAGAGAAAGAAACAGTATCTTTTTCATTTCAATTTATTTTATTTCCTAGGCAAATGTAATTATAAATAATCAAACAGACATCGCATAATAAAGAATATTTTACGACAGCTGATGAGAATAAGTGAAGTATTCGGGAAATATAGTTGCAGCGTTGGTTATCGGTCTGTCAAATATGCCGTAGATCGCAGACCCGCTACCGCTCATCGCGGCATAGACGGCGCCCATGTCGTACAACGTCTCTTTAATTATTTCAAGATTAGGGTATAGCGGGAATACAGACTCTTCAAATGCGTTCTTTACGTTGTTCTTCCACTGGCATATCGGTTCTGTTGTCAATGTCGTCTTCAGATTCTCTGTCGGCTCAGCAGGAACAACGGCAGAATAGGCTTGTTTAGTTGAAATGTGGACATCCGGCTTTACCAACACCAGGAAGTAGTCTTTTAGCGAAAGATCAATCGAAGAGAACACGTTGCCCACGCCCTCTGCAAAAACGGATTTATTTCTTACAAAGAAAGCACAATCTGCACCAAACGAAGAAAGTCTGTCTTCCATCTCTTTGAGCATCTTCATCATGAACGCGCAGTCAGAACTTCCCCCGCCCAATCCGGCGCCCACAGGAATATGCTTCGACAAATTTATTCTTACTGGCGGCAAGTCAAACTCCTTTTGCAAAGACAAGAAAACTTGCACAACAAGGTTTTCTTTTGCATCACCAGGAACAGAAATCCCCGATGATTCAAATTCATAGAGCGAGGTGGGGTTCTCCAACTTCTTTATCTCTATAGCATCTGTAATTGGTATCGGGTAGAATACTGTCTGCAAGTTATGATAGCCGTCAGGGCGTTTGCCAACAATATTCAATCCAATATTGATTTTTGCGTTAGGCAGGGTATACGTCGACTTCATTTGTTGGCTGGTATAAAG
Organism: Lactococcus garvieae; assembly: GCA_963631415.1. Classification (GTDB taxonomy): domain Bacteria; phylum Bacteroidota; class Bacteroidia; order Bacteroidales; family Bacteroidaceae; genus UBA6382. The sequence goes on from CAVGQS010000158.1 coordinate 2,226, forward strand.
CGGAAATCACTCAGTCCTATTATTCTGTCGTATCTTGAACCTCTCTGCGAATAATACACAAAAACGGTGTATCTGTTTTCTGTTTGATAGAAGTTGCCTGCAGTTTCAGAAAGGGACAAGGTTCCATCCTGTTTTAGAACATATTGGTAATTGTAATAACCTTGTTTCATAAGCACAGTTGCCTCATACGACGAGTTGACGGGGTTGTATTCCATCATGTATTCAGGTGAAAGAGAATGGGTAGAAAACGCCCCGTCAATATACACCTCACCATTTAGACGTTTGCCTGTGCGGAGAGTGAAATGCACAAACACATAGTCAGACTCAACATCGCAGTCCTCATAGTCAACGGATTTAACCAAAAATGCGCCGTTGGCATCCTCGTCATAAACATAATTGGCGAAAGGTTTGTCTTCAGTCAATGTAGCGTGGTAATAAGGAGAGTACCATTTCACGTTGTCAATTCCCATTCCTCCCATCTTGAGCGTGGTCATCTCCATTTTGTTAAACTCGGCTCCGCCATTAAAGATGAGTTCCTTTGAGTGTTGCCACTGTAATCCGTTTGGCGTTATTATGTCTGGAGACGGATTGTATACGCTCGTCAGCGGAGAAAGGTTCTGCATTACTGCAATATGCAGTTCCGAATCCAAGTTGTGGGCATTAAGAGACTGCGACGGCTGAACTGACAATGTAAGTTGCTGGTGCCTTTGATTGAAGTCAATGTCCGTGTCTGTGCTAACCGTGGCGCTTATCAACGATGCATCCTCAACGACAAAGAATGGGATGACGGCAACGTCTTCTCCCTCGTCGTCATCATAAATGACAAGCCTGTAGTTACCGGAGAGCTTAATCCGCGTGTTCTCATCAGGAAACGTGAAAGAATAGTGCGTATAGAATACCGAGGTATTCATTGACTCCTCAAAAGTCTCTATAGCCTCATCACCAATGCCTTTTGCAAGAAATTCGGAAGTAAGCAACCGAGTGTTTTGCTTCCAGTCAAAAGTCATTGGCTCAACGCGATATCTATAGCGGTGGTAGTCTTGCGCCAGGTCGTCAAAAGACACAGACAAGCGGTCAGTTGTGCCAAGTGAAATATAAGGAATAGAGTTCCATTCCCCATTCCGGTTTACCACAAGAGTCTTGAGCGTATTTTTAAGCAATTCATTCCTCTGTGCACTCAGTGCAAGAGGAATGAACGCCAAAAATAGTATTGCAAGTTTCTTGTACGACATTCAGTCGGAGACAAAGATGGCTTGTAGAATTATATCATGCTTTTAATCTGGCTGATTATTTCTCCAGCCAAACCATTTGCTTCCTTTTCGGTAGATGCTTCAGCATAAACTCTGATAATCGGTTCTGTGTTTGATTTTCTCAAGTGAACCCATGAAGTCGGGAAGTCTATCTTGACACCGTCAATGTCCGTAATCTTCTCGTTGGCATAATGGCTCTTCACGGCCTCCAAAATGGCGTCAATGTCCATGCCTGGCTTCAAGTCTATACGGTTCTTGGTAATCACGTAGTTAGGATAGGTGGCACGAAGCTGACTCAACTTCATCTTCTTCTTTGCCAAATAGGTCAAAATCAAGGCAATGCCAACCAACGCGTCGCGACCGTAGTGAGCAGCGGGATAGATGACTCCGCCATTGCCCTCTCCACCGATGATTGCGCCGGTCTCTTTCATTTTCGTAACGACGTTCACCTCACCTACAGCGGCAGGAGTGTACGATGCGCCATAACGGGCTGCAACATCACGGAGTGCTCTTGTAGAACTGAGGTTGCTAACGGCATTGCCGCGCTGGTTTTGCAAGATATAGTCTGCAACTGTTACCAGTGTATACTCCTCGCCGTACATCTCGCCGTTTTCACAAATAAGTGCGAGTCGGTCAACATCGGGGTCAACCACAAAAGCCAAATCGTGGCCGCCCTGCTTCATAAGATTCTTTATGTCGGTCAGGTTCTGTTCCAGCGGCTCAGGATTGTGTCCGAAGAAGCCGGTCGGGTCTGTGTAAAGTCCCGTCACCTTTTCAACGCCCAACTGGTTCAGCAGTCTTGGCAGAATCAGTCCTCCTACAGAATTCACGCAGTCTATTGCAACCTTGAAGTGGGCGTTGCGAATAGCGTCAATGTCAACCAAATCAAGGTTTTTCACAAGATTGATATGCTTCTGCTCGAAGCTCAGGTCTTTATAGTACTTGCCAAGATGGTCTATGTCCGCATACTCGAATTCTTCAGTGCGCTCAGCCAACTGAACAATTTCATTGGCTTCCTCTTGGTTGAGGAATTCGCCCTTCTCATTCAGAAGTTTCAGTGCATTCCACTGGCGCGGGTTGTGGCTAGCGGTCAGTATTATACCGCCGCACGCATCAGACATAGTAACGGCCAACTCCGTTGTAGGCGTTGAAGCCAAGCCGATGTTGATGACATCAAAACCTAACCCCTGCAGTGTTCCGCAAACGATTTGCTTAACCATATCTCCAGAAATGCGCGCATCTCTACCAACAACAATGTAGTTGCTTTTGATTTTGCAGGCTCGGCGGCGCTGTATGGCGTAAGCTGAAACTATTTTCACAATTTCCAGTGGAGACAAAGATTCTGATGCCTTTCCACCAATTGTTCCGCGAATTCCGGAAATAGATTTAATAAGAGTCATGATATATAAAATTT
>CAVGQS010000159.1:0-4870 GCA_963631415.1 Lactococcus garvieae
AGCAATAGTCTGAATGCCGGAACGTATGGCGACGGCGATGGCGGCGTTTCGGAACAGCCAGACGTTGACGGCGAAGGCTCTATCTATGGAGACTAAGCCTCAAAGGCATTAGCCCACCTGCCGCGGGGGCGAACTTTCAAGCGAGAGTTCGCCCCCGCTTTTTTTTGGGATTGGCGGTCACGAAGCTTTTTCAGATTGGAGCGGGGGAAAGGAGTTTTGGGGAGAGCTAAAAAACGGGGGAGGATGTGTCAGTATATGGATATTTGTGGCTATATTTGCACTTAAATAGTGATATACTGACACAAAAAAAGACGATGAACTACACCACAAACAGCGACATACTGACGCTGCTGGCGGCGCGCATGAGGGACTACCGCCTGGCGGCGCGCATGAGCCAGAAGGAGCTGGCGGAGCAGTCGGGAGTGAGCCTGGCGACCATCTGCCACTTTGAGCAGGGCGTAAGCCGCAACCTGACGCTGGCCAACTTCATCTCGCTGCTGCGGGCGCTGGGCCAGGAGCAACGGATGGAGGAAGTGCTGCCCAAGCTCCCCATGCCCCCGCTGGCGCTACGCGAAATAGATAAACTGATACCCAAACGAGTGAGGAGGAGCAAGAAATGACAGAAAGTCTCGACGTGTTTTTGTGGGGCGAGAAGGCCGGCACGCTTGTAGCCAGCCGCGAGGGGCACCACGACAAGGCCTGCTTCTACTTTGACAGCGGCTATGTCAGCAACGGCTATGACATCGCCCCGCTCCGCGCGCCGGTGAAAGGCATCGCCGCACAGCGCGGCCTGCCGGTCTACCCCGACGAGGAGCGCATCTTCGGCGGTCTGCCGTCGTTCATAGCCGACTCGCTGCCCGACCATTGGGGCAACACCGTGTTCAACGAGTGGGCCAGAGCACACCACATACGCACTAAGGACCTGACCGCCCTTGACCGCCTCGCCTACATAGGGCGCCGCGGCATGGGTGCGCTGGAGTTTGTCCCGCCCACTGCCGAAGAGATGGAGACACCGTTCAAGGTGGAGATTGCCGAGCTCTACCAACTGGCTCGGCTGGCGCTGGAAGAAGCCGAGCGGTTCAGCGCGCCCGTGTCGGGCAACCTGATGGTGGAGAGCCTCTTCAAGGTGGGAACATCGGCAGGAGGCAGACGGCCCAAAGCAGTGGTCAACGTCAATTTTGAGGACGGGCAGTGCTACTCCGGACAAGTGGCGGCGCCCTACCCCGACTACACGCCGATGATTGTGAAATTCGACGAACACCTGGCGATGCCGACGACGCGGATTGAATACAGCTACTACCTGATGGCTGCTGACGCCGGGCTCCAGATGATGCCGAGCCGGCTGCTGGAGGGCGAGCAGATCGCCCACTTCCTGACCGAGCGCTTCGACCGCAGGGAGGGCAAGAAGGTGCACGTGCAGACCTTGGCGGCGATGAACCCGGCGGCTGACTCCTACGAAGACCTGCTCGACACGGCGTGCCGCATCGGTGTGCCGCCGGGCGAGCTGCAGCAGTTGTTCCGCTCAATGGTGCTCAACGTGCTTGGCGGCAACGTGGACGACCACAACAAGAATTTCAGTTTCACGATGGACGACGGAGGGCTCTGGCACGTCGCTCCCGCCTACGACTACACGTTTGCTGTAGACCCGAGCGCGCCGCACTACGTCAACCGCCACAGCCTGACCGTCAACAACAAGACGGAGGGCATCACGGCAGACGACCTGCTGGAGGTGGCCCGCCGCTACAACATAAAGGCTGCCGAACCATTCATAGAAAAGGCCATCGGCATCGTCTTGCACTACCCGGAATACGGCCGCAGAGCCGGCGTGGGAGAAGAATGGACGGAAACGATAGCGAAGGAAATCCGCAAGCGAGTGGAGGAAGTGGGCGAGAACAAAACGAGCCAACCAAGATAGAGCGGGGCGAGGGGCTATACCTTATATATATAAGCCGCGGGGGCGAACTTTCAAGCGAGAGTTCGCCCCCGCTTTTTTGTTTTGGCGGACGCTAAGAATTCTTGGGCTGCCGGGTGGCATTTCTGCGTTGGAACTGGGAAAATGTATTTTTTGACTGTAGCGGAAGTAAAATTTATGGAAATTTTATGCCACAACATAATATTTGTGACTATATTTGCACCATTGTCGGTGGTGTATTGGCGCGCCGCAATCGAGAAAACAGAATAATAATTTTTAAAACCGAGAAAAGAGAATGACCACGCAAAAGAACGCGGGAATTTTATCCCCTGTGGGCAAGCGCCTGTCATGCGCCCTCACGATGATGCTGACGCTCGCAGCGCTCTTGCTGCCGAGCAGCGCCAAGGCTGACGAGGCCTGGGTGGAGTATAACAGCAGCAACACTACCCTCACCTTCAAGTATGGAGCAGCGAAGCCGAGCAACACCGAAACTGTGACGGTGTATGATTTGAACGAAGGAGGCAACTATCCGGGATGGGAAGGCAAAACCTGCACATCTGTAGTGTTTGACGAATCTTTCAGCAAAGCGCGGCCTACTACATGCGCAAATTGGTTTATAGGCCAGAGAACTCTGACGAGCATTAAGGGACTGGAATACCTCAACACGGAGAAAGTGACGAACATGAGCGGCATGTTTCGCTATTGCACATCACTGAAAAGCCTTGTCTTGACGACTTTCAACACGGAGAACGTGACGGACATGAACGCCATGTTCATTTCGTGCACATCTCTGGAAAGTCTGGACGTATCCAGTTTCAACACGGAGAAAGTGACGAACATGTTCTACATGTTCAACGAGTGCACTGCGCTGAAAAAACTTGACTTGTCAAGCTTCAACACGAAGAACGTGACAGATATGAGCTATATGTTCCTGAACTGCTCCGCTCTGGAAAGCCTGAACATTTCCAAATTCAACACGGAGAGCGCGACGGACATGAGCCACATGTTTGAAGATTGCAAAGGGCTGAAAAATCTCGACGTGTCAAGTTTCAACACGGAGAACGTGAAATCCATGAGGTGCATGTTCTCCGGTTGCGAAGCGCTGGAAAGCCTTGACTTGACGACTTTCAACACGGAGAACGTGACGGACATGAGCTATATGTTCACAGGTTGTCCCAAGCTGGCCACCATCTTTGCCAGCGACAAGTTCAGCACTGCCAAAGTCGGCAGCTCCGCCGGCATGTTCACTGACTGCACAGCGCTGGAAGGCGCCGTGAAATACGACAAGGACAAAACCAACGTCGCGATGGCAAACAGCGAGACCGGCTATTTCTACAAGAAAAAGGCGTGGACCGAGTATGACAGCAGCAAGCAGACCCTAACATTCAAGTACGGCAGGAAGCCGAGCAGCAGCGGGACATTGACGGTGTATGACCTTAATGAAGGAGGCAACTCGCCGGAATGGGAAGACATAGCCTGCACATCTGTAGTGTTTGACGAATCTTTCAGCAATGTGCGGCCTACTACATGCGCAAATTGGTTTATAGGCCTGAGATCTCTGGCGAGCATTAAGGGACTGGAATACCTCAACACGGAGAAAGTGACGAACATGAACGGCATGTTTCGCTATTGCACATCACTGAAAAGCCTTGACTTGACGACTTTCAACACGGAGAACGTGACGGACATGGGCGCCATGTTCATTTGGTGCACCTCTCTGGAAAGTCTGGACGTATCCAGTTTCAACACGGAGAAAGTGACTAGCATGCAATACATGTTCTATAATTGCGAAGCACTTAAACTTCTCGACTTGTCGAACTTCAACACGAAGAACGTCGTGCATATGCACGCAATGTTCGGCTTTAGCCCAAATTTGGCCACCATCTTCGCCAGCGACAAATTCACCATAGCCAACTTGAATGCGTATGAAGAGCAGGAACTGTTTGAGTCTTGCGCCTCGCTGGTCGGCGCTGTGGCATACGACGGCTTATGGCGCACAGATCGCTATATAGCGAACTACTATGACGGCTACTTCAAGACATATTATAAGGTAGGCGACACTAAGACTGAACTCTATGGCAAGACTCTCAGCGTGGACAATCTCGAGCTGACGGACGACAAGGACTTGGTGGTAAACGCTCCGTTCACAGCCGCCAACGTCTCTTACTCGCGCCCGATGACGAACAAGTGGGGTACGCTCTGCGTGCCGTTCGAAGTGGATGCGACGAGCATTGCCGGCGCCAAGTTCTATGCATTGAAAAGCGTAAGCGCTGATATGATAACGCTCACCCAACTGGAGGACAAGATACCTGCCGGCACTCCGATGCTGGTTAACCTAACTGACGGCGATGGCGGCGATGACAACGCTGCCAGCATAAGCATCTCCGCAAGCAATGTGACGGTGGGGACAACGCCTGCCGACGGCACACAGGCAGACGACTGGCAGCTCGTGGGCTCGTTTGCCGAGACAGAAGTGCCCGACGACGGCTACATCATCTCGAAGGACAAGTTCTGGCTGGCCAGTGACCTGAAGGAAAACATCTCGGGCGCCAAGTCGGTGAAGACAAAGCCCATGAGAGCATGGCTGAAGCCGAGCGCCGAGAGCGCCGAGGCTAAGGCGCACGTGCTCAGCATCGCCCTCGACGACGAGAACGAGCCTACTGCCGTTGACGCTATCGAGGCACTAACGGAGGACACCGCAGAGATCTACGACCTCCAGGGCCGCCGTCTCAACAGCCTGCAAAAAGGTCTGAACATCGTGAAGACCGGCAAAGTGACAAAAAAAATAATGGTGAAATAATCGTTTAACGAAAAAAAATCAGATATGAACAAGAGAATATATACTGCTCCAGAGATGGAGACCGTAAAGATAGAGACCCAAAGGGTTATTGCCACAAGCAATAGTCTGAATGCCGGAACGTATGGCGACGGCGATGGCGGCGTTTCGGAACAGCCAGA
>CAVGQS010000160.1:0-4828 GCA_963631415.1 Lactococcus garvieae
GCACTTAAGAATTTTTAAGAAGCACTTGAGCGATTGAAAACAAGGACTTAAAAAAATTTTATGCGGACTTAACGAAAAAATCTCGGGGGAAACGCTGCAAGATTTCCGCGGAAACGCTGCAACGTTTCGCCCGAAACGTTGCAGCGTTTCCGCGGAAATTTTTTCGTTAAGTCCGCACGAAAATTTTTTAAGTCCGCACGAAAATTTTTTAAGTCCTACTTTATAACTTTGAAGTGGACGCGCGGATGAGGGACTTTTTTTTGTTGCCGGTCGGCAAAATTGGTAACAAATTCATCAAGTCGGGTAGAGGTTGTGTTGCGGGGGCTTAGTAATTTTGCAACAGACAAAGAGACTACGCTATGGCAACAGACAAAGACTTCTGGTTTAACACCGTTGAGGACTTCAACCGGTTCTTCGGTTTCGAGACCGTCCACCCGCTCGTCTCGGTGGCGAGGCAGGAGCAGAACGTGGGTGGGCAGGACGGCACTTACCACTACGGGCTCTACGCCCTGTTTCTGAAGGAGAACAAGGGGTGCAGCATCTCCTACGGCCGCACCCAGTATGACTTCGACGAGATGACGGTCACCTCGTTTGCCCCCGGCCAGGCGGTGGGCGTGAAGCACAATCCCGAGGTGGAGTATCCGCGCTGGACCGCCATAGTTTTTCACCCCGACCTCTTGGCGCGCACGTCGCTGGGCCGCGAGATTTCGAAGTACGGCTTCTTTTCCTACAGCAGCAACGAGGCGCTCCACCTCTCGGCGCAGGAGTTGGGTGTCATACGCTCGGTGCTCGACATCATCAGCCAGGAGATGCGCCACGCCATCGACCGCCACTCGCGGCGGCTGATAGTGAGCAATATAGAGGTGCTGCTCAACTACTGCCAGCGCTTCTACGAGCGGCAGTTTGTGACCCGCGAGGAGATCAACCACTCCACGGTGGTCAAGTTTGAGCGCATGCTCAACGACTACCTCGCCCACGACGCCGCCACCCAGGGTTTCCCCACCGTGGCCTACTTTGCCGACAAGTGCAGCCTGACGCCGGGCTACTTCGGCGAACTGGTCAAGACCGAGACGGGGCGCACCGCCCAGGACTTCATTGCCGACCACATTCTGGCCTGCGCCAAGGAGCTGCTCAACGACCTGACGCTCACCGTGACGCAGGTGGGCGACCGCCTGGGCTTTGAGTATCCGCAGCACTTCGTGAGGTTCTTCAAGCGCCACACCAACCTGACCCCGTCGCAGTACCGCACGGCATAAGAAAACCCCTTGCAGCAATATGAACAACACAGTCAAACACGCAGCGGCGCTCTTCGCCGCCCTGCTCTTTACCACTACCATCATGTCACAACAGAAAATCACACAAACAGCCGGCCGCCAGGCGCTGGGCACCTTCGCCCCCGAGTTCGCCCACCTCAACGACGACGTCCTCTTTGGCGAAGTGTGGAGCCGCAACGACCTGCTCAGCCTGAGAGACCGCAGCCTCGTCACCGTCTCCTCGCTCGTCAGCCAGGGCATCACCGACTCCTCGCTCCTCCACCACCTCAAGGAGGCCCGCAAGAACGGCATCACGCGCACCGAGATTGCCGAAATCATCACCCACATAGCCTTCTACGCCGGGTGGCCCAAGGCGTGGGGCGCCTTCAACCTCGCCAAAGAGGTGTGGAACGACAGCACCAGCACCGGCACCGACGACGCCAAGGCTGCGTTTCAGAAAGAGATGATATTCCCCATCGGCGAGCCCAACACCGCCTACGCCAAGTACTTCAAGGGCAACAGCTATCTGGCCCGCATCTCCACGTCGGGCATTCCCTTCTCCAACGTGACCTTCGAGCCCGGCTGCCGCAACAACTGGCACATACACCACGCCAAGACCGGCGGAGGCCAGATGCTCGTGGGAGTGGCTGGCACCGGCTGGTATCAGGAGGAAGGCAAGCCCGCCCAGCCGATTGTGCCCGGCACGGTGATACACATACCTGCCAACGTGAAGCACTGGCACGGCGCTGCCGCCGACGGATGGTTCGCCCACCTCGCCTTTGAGATTCCCGGCACCGAAGCGAGCAACGAATGGCTCGAACCCGTAACTGACGAAGAATACAACAAACTCAGCAAATGAAACTCATTGAACAAATACACTCGCCCCAAGACGTCAAGCGTCTGACGCTGCCACAGATGGAGCAGCTCGCCACTGAGATGCGCACCGCGCTGATAGACAAGCTCAGCGCCCACGGCGGACACTGCGGCCCCAACCTCGGCATGGTTGAAGCCACCATAGCCATGCACTACGTCTTCTCCTCGCCCCAGGACAAGATAGTCTTTGACGTCTCCCACCAGAGCTATCCCCACAAGATGCTCACCGGCCGTGCCGAAGCCTTCCTGTCGCCACAGCACTACGACGACGTCTCCGGCTACAGCGAACCCTCGGAGAGCGCCCACGACCACTTCGTCATAGGCCACACCTCCACGTCGGTCAGCCTGGCGGGCGGACTCGCCAAGGGGCGCGACCTCACCGGCGCCAAGGGCAACGTGATAGCCGTCGTCGGCGACGGCTCGCTGAGCGGCGGCGAAGCCCTCGAGGGACTCGACTGGGCTGCCGAACTGGGCACCAACTTCATCATTGTGGTCAACGACAACCAGATGTCCATAGCCGAAAACCACGGCGGCCTCTACAAGAACCTCGAAGAGCTGAGGCTCTCCAACGGCCAGTGCTCCAACAACCTCTTCCGCGCCATGGGCCTCGACTACATCTATGTGGGCCAGGGCAACGACATCGCCTCGCTCATCAAGGCGTTCAGCCAGGTCAAGGACACCGACCACCCCGTAGTGGTGCACATCAACACGCTCAAGGGCAAAGGCTACAAGCCCGCCGAGGACAACAAGGAGCGCTGGCACTGGAGCGCACCCTTCGACATAGCCACTGGAGAACTCAAGCGCACCCGTAGCGGCGAGACCTACGAAGAGGCCACCACCACCCACCTCCTCCAGCTCATGAAGGACGACAAAAGCATCTGCGCCATCACGGCAGGCACGCCCGGCATCTGGAACTGGACGCCCGAGCGCCGACGCGAGGCGGGTCGTCAGTTTGTGGACGTGGGCATAGCCGAGGAGCACGCCGTGGCGCTGGCTTCGGGCATCGCCAAGGCTGGCGGCAAGGCCGTCTTCGGAGTGTGCAGCTCGTTCTTGCAGCGCACCTACGACCAGATGTCGCAAGACCTCTGCATCAACAACAGCCCCGCCACCATACTCGTGCTGTGGGGCTCGCTCTCTGCCATGAACGACGTCACCCACCTCTGCCACTTCGACATACCGCTCATCTCCAACATACCCAACCTCGTCTACCTCGCGCCTACCAACCGGGAGGAATATCTCGCCATGCTCGACTGGAGCCTCGGCTACCGGGAGCACCCCGTGGCGATACGCGTGCCGCTGGGCATCACCGTGTCTGCCGGCCGCCCCGTGCCTGCCGACTACTCTGACCTTAATAAATATGAGGTGGTTCGTCGCGGCAAGGACGTGGCAGTCTTCGGTCTCGGCAACTTCTTCAGCCTTGGCGAGAAGGTGTGCGACGAACTGCGGGCCAAGGGACTCAATCCCACGCTCGTCAACCCGCGCTACATCACCGGCATCGACACCTCCCTGACCGAGAGCCTCAAGGCCGACCACCGGCTCGTGGTGACCCTCGAGGACGGCGCGCTCGACGGAGGCTACGGCGAGAAGATAGCGCGCCACTACGGCAACTCCAGCGTCCGGGTGCTCTGCTACGGCGCCAAGAAGGAATTTGCCGACCGCTACAACATCGCCCAGTTCCTCGCCGACAACAGCCTGCGCAGCGACCTCATCGCAGCCGACGTGCTGCAATGCCTGGCCCAGCAGCAGTAGAGTTGCGCAAACAAAAAAATGCCCGAAGTCTGGCACTCCCCAGACTCCGGGCATTTTTTTGTTTATGTTGCGAGCAGTTATGCTCCGCTTTATTTCACCATCACCTTCTTGCTTTTGCCGTTCACCCTGATGATGTTCAGACCTTTCTGCAGTCCGCTGGTGCGGCGGCCCTGCGGGTCGTAGAATTCCGCTTTGCCTTCGGTGAGCGCATTGATAGCGTCAACGGCGGTCGGTTCGTCGTCGTTGGCGATGTTGAGCGAGAAGGCCTTAGCCGAGCTGGAGCCATTAGGATTGAGCCAAGCCCTCATGGCCTTGGTCTTCACGGCGGTGGCGCCGCCCTTGCTGCTGTCCTTCAGGTCAGCCGTCAGCCAGAACTTGTTTTTGGAGATGATGTAGCCGTTGTCAGGCACTTCGGTCTCGGCAAACGAGCCTACGAGTGTCCAGCCGTCGCACTGGTTGCCGGCAGCCGGCTCTTTCACCACGTCCACGCTGCTGGAGGCTATGCTCATGGTGCTCTGCGCGCTTGTGTCGAAGCAGGCGAGCACCGGGGTGCCGGCTGCGATTGTGCCCGTCACGTTGTTCAGCGTGATGGTGCTCCGGTCGTCGTCAACGCTTGCCAATTCATAGAACTTGCAGCCGTCCGCGTTGTCGGCGTCCACTTCAAACGGCAGGCAGAGCGTTGCCCAATTGCTGGTCATGTTGCTGCGCGAGTAGGTGGCAGAGGTTGCCGAGAACGGAGCCATCGCCACGAAGTCTTCCCCGTCCTTGAGCTCCAGGTTGTCCACGCTGAGCTCTTCGCCGCAGAGGTCATGCTTCTCTTCGCCCGTCTGATAATAGGTCTTGAAGTAGCCGGTCTTGTAGTTAGCCATGTCCAGGTCTACCTTGTTGCTGTTGTAGTTTGCGGCGCCAACAAGTTTGGAGCAGCGGTTAAACATCTCGATGCCGTTGGTTAC
>CAVGQS010000161.1:0-4798 GCA_963631415.1 Lactococcus garvieae
CGCCCGACCCCTACGTCCCGAACGTAGTGCGCTACCAACTGCGCTACTTTCCGATGCAGTGTCCCACTTTGTAAGACGGTGCAAAATTAGTGAAAATCCCTGACGTTGCCAAGTTAATCCCAGAATTATTGTTGCCCGTTTCCGTCATTCATTATTTCCTGAATGTTTTTGTCGACCGCATAGAGTTTGTCTTTGCAGAACTTAATCAGTTCCTTCGCCTCCTTGAGGGTCTCGGCCAGGTGGTCTATGTCGAGTTGCTCGCTGTCGAGCAGTTGCATTATTTCGTTGAGGCGTTCTGTCGCCTTGGCGTAAGTGAGCTTTTGCATAATTCTATTTTGTTTTGTGTCGGTGGTCAGTTGTGTCTGGTGCGGCAACCACGCTGTGCAGTTCTCCGCCGGCAAGGGTGGTTACGATTTTCGTGCCGGCTGGCAGGTATTGCGGTTCGGTCACCACGTGTCCGTTGGCGCGTGTGATGCTGTAGCCGAGCTTGAGCACCCTGGCGGGGTCGCAGAGGCCCACGGCTTTCTCGATTTCGTCAAGCCGCTTCATGCGGTTGGCGGTGAGCCTCGTGGTCAGTGCCGCCAGCTTGTCCGCTTGCGGCAGCTGCAGCATCTGTGCCTTCACGATGCCCTTGGCCTGCTGGCACATGCGCTCAAAAGTCACTGCAAGCCAGCTCTCGCGCTTGCGGGTAATGTTGAAGACCTTGTTGTTGAAGGCGCTGATGCAGTTGGCGAGCCGCAGTTCGCTTTGCTGCACGCTTTGCCTCACTTTGTAGATAATCCTCGTTTCGGCGTCCCTGATGCACTGCGCCTCGTCGTTCATTCGCTCTATCAGGAAGGTGGCGACGGCGGTGGGCGTCTTGAGGTGGGTGTTGGCCACATAGTCGAGCACGGTGGTGTCGCGCTCGTGGCCGATGCCCGTGATTATTGGCAGCGGAAACTGCGCGCAGCACGAAGCCAGGTCGTAGTCGTCGAAACCAGTGAGGTCGCTTACGGCGCCTCCTCCTCTTATTATCACCACAGCGTCCCACTGGTCCATGTCTTCAGCTATCGCGTCGAGCGCGCTGATTATAGATGCGGGCGTGTCGGCTCCTTGCATCGTGGCGGCAAAGAGCTTGTGGGTGAAGCGGAAGCCCTGCGTGTTGTTGTCAAGCTGATTGCAGAAGTCTTCGTAGCCGGCTGCCGTGGCCGACGAGATGACGGCTATGCGCTGCAGCGGTCTTGGCAGCGTGAGCACTTTGTTCATGTCCGTCACGCCGTCTTTGGCGAGTTGGTCGAGTATCTCTTGCCGCAGGCGCGCCAGACTGCCCATTGTGTATGTAGGGTCAATGTCCTTCACTACCAGCGAGTAGCCGTAGACTTCGTTGAACGAGACCTCCACCTCGAGCTGCACCTTCAGTCCGGGGCGCAGAGGCTGGTCGGTCGCCTCTTCAAACGTCATCTTAATCATAGGGTAGAGGTAGCTCATGATTACACCCCTGGCCTTAGCCAAGGGCGTCGGTGAGTCGTCCCTCTTGTCCACAAGTTCAATGAAGCAGTGCCCCTTTGCCGACACCCTCACTTCGCTCAGTTCGGCTGTGATCCAGTACGAATCGGCCATGGCGCACTCCACAGTTTCGCGCACCATGCCGTTGAGCTCGTATAGCGATATGGCTTTCATCTTTTTTTGGGGGGTTAGGCTGCGGCGCTATTTCTTCACGTCAAACAGATATGCAAGTTTGACGAATATGGTGCTGTTGGCAGAGCGCGCAAACGGATCTTTCTTGGAGTTGCCGAACATGTCGCCTAGTCCGTAGCAGTAGCGTCCCTCAAGTATGAAGTGGCCGACGGGCGAGTTGTACTCCAGTCCCAGTCCGCTGGCAATGCCGTAGTCAAACTTGCGCTCCACGCTCTTGTCATACTGTTCGTAGACATTGTTGGGCCTCGACGGCGTGCCATCGGTGTTGAGCGTCCACTGCGAACTTTTTTTCGACGACTCGCCAATGCAGAAGCCTATCTGCGGTCCTGCCTGGAAGAAGAACTGCAGTCCCTTTTCTTCCTTTCCCCATGCCAGCCGCGCGAAGATGGGCAGCTGAATGTACGACATGTTGCGGCTGTAGGTGTCGGGCAGCGGCTGCGAGTCTTGGTCGCGTATGTCCTCTTTCCAGCCCAGCATCGTGTAGTTGAGCTCCGCATAGAGGGCGCAGTAGGTGGTAAAGTATTTTTCGCTGGTGTATTTCATCGACACGCCCACGGTGGGACCGCAGTGCATCGACTGCTTTATGGTGGGGTCAAAGTCTACGGTGTTGAGGGCGATGCCCGCGTTGGCGCCAAGGCAGAAGTTGTGGCGCGGTTCGCCGATTTCCGCCATTGCCGGCAGGAGCGCCATTGCCAGACAGAGGGCAGCGAGAGTTTTTCTTATAGTCATATTGCGGATGCGGAAAAGGTGAGTTTTTTGTTATTGGTCGGCAGGCAGCTCTATAATTTCTTGCGAGCCGTCGGCCTTGTAGTGGAGCAGCAGCACGCTGGTGTTGATGAAACCCTGCTGCGAGTTGCGGCGTTCAAATCTGAACCTGTTCTGAAGCGGGGCGGCGTAGAGCGGCAGTCCGCTGAAGTCCCTCTTGTAGCGCGCGAGTCCCTTGAGCAGGTAGTAGCCGGAGTCAAAGCCCCACATCGCCACCGAAAACTTGCCCTGGGGCAGGGGGGTGCCGAAGTTGTTGTGGTAGGCTTTCACAAAGTTGTTGACGCGCGGAATGCCCTGCCGCGGGTAGTCTTGCGTCACTATATATACGTTGGCTTCGCCCAGAGCCCTGGCGTCGGCTGCCGTAGTGGCGCGGTCATACCAGTTGGTGTAGCCTATCAGTGCTGCCTTTGTGCCAGGCGCTTTCGCAGCCAGCTGCATCATGGTCTTTTGCGTCTGCTCGTCATACATCGACGGCACCACCACCGCATTGCCGTCGGCCATCGCCTGCAGGATTTTCTGCTCCTTGGCGGGCCACTCCAGCACCTTCACGCCCTTCACGTATTTCTTCATGAAGTTGGCAAGCGGACAAATCTGCGTCCCACCGTTGGTCGACACCACATACATCTTCCTGCCCTTGAAGAGCTTGGCAAGCAACTCGTAGGCGGGAATGGTGTAGTCCGTCTGCGTCACCTTGAGCGCATAGTAGTTGCTGTTGGTGATGAGCTCGTCATATCGTCCTCCGAAGGGCATCACCACCTTGGTGCCGTTGAGAATGGAGTAGTTGTTGACCGCCTCCGCCTGCTGGGCGTTCGACGGCGCGAAGATTATGTCAAACACTCCGTGCTTCGCCTCGTCGAGCAACGCCTTCACGTCGCTGGCGGTCGAGCCGCAGTCGGCTGCGGTGATGTGGAAGGTCGTGCCGCCACGGCTCAGCGAGTCCACCGCCATCAGCAGTCCCCGGTAGTATTCCACCGCCGACTGCCCCTTCTGACCGCCCGCCTTGAAGGGCAGAAACACCCCGACGTTGACGTCGGCAAAAGCAGCGGACGCCACAGCCAGCAAGACAACCGCAAGGAGATGTTTTGTTTTGCTCATAATCCTGTCAGTGAATTTATAAGGCAAAAGTACGAAAAAGCATTTAAAGTTTGCGTGCAATGTTATAATAAAAAGGTACTTTTGCCGTTTGATAGACAACGACGCCTGCCGCCAAGTGCCACCAGCCTGCGCACGGCATCACGGTCGTGGCGTTCCGCAAATCCCTTTATTCTGAAAGATTATGAAAAAGTCACTGTTGACCCTCTTTATAGTGCTTCTGGGCTCATGCCTGGCGCTGCAGTCAGCCGCTGCCGTCGTGGCAGACGACGAGTATCCCTCCGCCAGCCCCGTGATGGAGGTGGAGGAAGAGACAGGCTGGGTATCAGTCAACGAGTACTCCGGTTCAGCTCCGCTCAAGGTGCGCTTCACCTCCAATGTGGAAAACCTTGGCGTCTACACCCCCCTCTACGAGTGGCGCGTCTTCAAGGAGGGCAACTCCGCTTCTCCCTACCTGGTCCGCTACGACGCCGACTTCGAGTACGAGTTCAGGGAGTCCGGCAGTTCGCAGATAACCTTGCAGATCAGCTTTGTCAACGGCACCGACACCATCTCCTACGAGACATCCTCCAGCTTCAGCATCGAGGTCTCGACCTCTGTGCTCAACGTGCCCAACGCCTTCTCGCCCAACGGCGATGGCATAAACGACGTCTTCCGTGTGAAGCAGGACTACAAGAGCATCGTGGACTTCCACGGCTACATCTTCTCCCGCAACGGCAAGAAACTCTTTGAGTGGACAGACCTCACTGCAGGCTGGGACGGCACATACCACGGCTCCGACGTTGCCGACGGCGTCTACTATGTGCGCATTGACGCCAAGGGAGCCGACGGCAAGAAATACAATATAAAGAAGGCGGTGAACCTCCTGCGCGGCTATACAGAGACCACCGACGGCACCAGCACGGAGTAAAAAATCTCTGGCAAAACACCTCAGTTCATCAGAGAAGCACTTTAATTCATCAGACAAGGACTTCTCTTCATCAGAGAGCCACCGGGCGATTCTATTTCCGCGGAAACGGCTAACCGTTTATGACGGTCCGGAAAAATTAAGTCCCCACGAAATGAGCGCAAGTGCTTGTCTGATGAACTGAAGTGCTTCTGAAATCATTGCTGTCCGCTAAAACCCTCTAACATTCGAACCGCTGAACCTCCTGCCCTTTTCGTGAAAATTAGCACAGTTCGTGTGCGCCTCATTTCCAGTGCGTTACATTTCGCGCGCACTAAAGAATTTTTAAGAAGCACTTGAGCGATTGAAAAGTAGGAC
>CAVGQS010000162.1:0-866 GCA_963631415.1 Lactococcus garvieae
GTCCAGCCTATTTGAGACGAGAACTCGGTAAACTCATTGTACTCGTCTTTCAAGGACAGACTCCACATTCGCTTGAGCTCTTCAATGGCCGACTCTATGTCAGTGCCGGATTCGATAGACTTGCATAGGCTTGCTATTTTAAGTTGGACTCCGCTGTCTGTGCTCTTGTCGCCTCTTACATAATCGCTCGCATCAAAACATGACAGATATTCAGTGCCGAGCTTAGCCATTTGGTGGTTGTCGTACATTCTATAACCTCCCCATACGCAAAGCAAAACGGCGGCGGCAGCCGACAGCGAAACAAATGTCTTGCGAGGAATGAACAATACCCGAGCTCTGCTTCGGGACTCTTCGGAGGTGGTTGCAGAAGCAATTTTTGCTGTGATAAATTTTTCTCCTGGGAGTTCCTTTATGGCTGCAATCAAAGCTTTGTCTTTCTCTGCTCCAATCTGCCTCATTGAGCTAACCATGCGTGCAGCGACAATGGCCTTTGAGCGTAGTTCTGAATTCTGCTTTATCTCATCCAGAAAAGACAGCTCCTCTTCTGCTGTCATCAAACCTTTCAAGTACTTGCTAATACGAGAGTCTTGATTGACTACCTTAAAGTCTTCATTTTCTTTCATTGTAATCTACTTAAAAAGGTCCTTAACGAGTTTCTTATAGCGCAGCCGGAATTTTTCGGCACAACGGAACTTTACGACTTTTATAGAAGCCTCGCTGTAGTTGTGCATTTGGGCAAGGGTCTTAAGTGAAAGCCCGTCGCGATAGAAGCCCCAAAGCAGTTCGTTGCATGGGGAAGGAAGGTCGTTGACAATGCCGTTGATTAGGTCTTGCTTTTCATTCTCAAATGTGTTGTCATCAAGTGA
>CAVGQS010000162.1:876-4646 GCA_963631415.1 Lactococcus garvieae
CAAGTGAAATGAGCGTGTGGATTTTCTCCTCCTTGAACTCGCCTTCCATTAGTGTTAATGAAGTTTCGTCGTCTACAGCAGACATCTTGGCAATGCCGCGAAGCATTTCCATTGCCTTGTTGCGGCAAATACTTGTGAAATATGTAGACAAAGAAGATGTAAGCTCCGTCAATTTTCCTTCCGAAATGTTCCGGTACAAGACAATGAACGACTCTTGGAAAACATCTTTGCAGTCATCTTGGCTCAACCCGTAGTTCTTGCTGAGATAATTCAGAGTCTTGGACCATTCCGCAGACGCGAAACGGTCCAATGCGGCATTGTCGAATATAACTTTATGCTTCATTTGCCCATTTCTATTACAGGATTTTGCTTAATAAGCCTTTTGTCTTGCCCCATTTCTTTCACAACATTATTTGTCCAACTCGTGTTGGAAGAAAGCGGAGCCGTCCTCAAAGACTTGTTAATATAATAAGACAGCGGGCCGTAGAATTTACCGGCCTCTTTAATCTCCGTGTTTGACTGGTACGACCGGCACGCTTCCATGTAGCAGATTCCAGACATGTTGGGTGACGACTTAACCTTAAAATGCCCGCTGCGGTCTATCTTCGGAATGTATTTCTTGGCGTGTGGAGAAAACCCTCTGTCTGTGCCGCGGGTGTATCTTTCCGATTCCGACTCGCTTTCATCGCGGCTGGCACCTCCCATGTGGCAAGCGTCAAGTATTACGTAGACGAAACCCGAACTGCCAACTTTCTTGCGAATGTTGTTTATGTGCACCTCCAATTCGTCGTCTATGATGTGGTTTTTCCCCTTGTACTTCTTGTGGTAGATACGTTGGGCATCGTATGGAATTATTGATTCGTCCCAACCGTCTTTTTCGTCGCCGGACTTGTCTTCAAAAGGCTGCCCGTGGCCAGAAAAATGGATATACACCAAATCCCCCTTCATCGCTTGCTTGGTTAAATCTTTCAAGGCCTGACGAATATTGGATGCTGTAGCCTTGCTGTTCAGAAGTTCGCCAACAGAGAAATCCTGTTTCTTCAATGTTGAAGAAAGCAGGTTAATGTCATTCGCACCATGTATGGCAGCCCACGAACCATCAGCGACAGACACCGTTGGATAATCGGAAATCCCGATTAACAATGCGCGCTTCTTGGCTTCCGCAGGGGAGGCGTAAAGCAAGAAAAGACACGCTAAACCAACCAATGCTCTACGCAATGAACTTATACGTGCCGTATGTTGAATACACTCAGTCATATCACTATTTCGTCGTTTGATGCTTTCTTCTCCAAACTTTTCAGTCATGGCAAAGTTGCAGTTTCTTGCAAAGATAAAAATAAAATTGCACAGCAAAGAAAACAAAACCGAAGATTAGTACGTGCCCAGTTACAAAAATGCCGAACTTTTCACTTGCAGCGACACAAAGATGGCGAGACTTGACAATCCCGCCATCTTTCGTGCTGAGGTCTCCTTCTATGACAGTTGGCTGCACATGCGAACCAAAAAGAGTGCAACAAATACTGCAACCAGCCATAAATTACGCTCTATCCACGACTTTTTCTTCGGTTCGTTTGAATTCTGCTTTGTTTCGTTATTTTCCATTTTTGTTTGAGAATATAAGTTTGAGAACAATGTAAATAATTCCAGTTAGTATGAGTGTTGTTATCATGCTCTTTGTCAGTTTTTTTGAAGTCAATCTAATTCTTTGTTAACGGAAGCCTGTGCTTAGACTTTGTTCCGTTATCCTTTATGGTCGTAAGAGGGGAAAGGTTAACAGCATCACCGGAATTTTTTCAAAAAAAACAGCAGAGATACATCCACCTGTCGTTCGGAGCAACCTTTGGCTTGTACGTTCTAGCCTATTTTCCGTGTCCGTTGACTATACCGCCTCTCCGGATTTTCCCATTGCAAAACAAGCCAAGGACGGCCAAATGACCACTGCAAAACTCGGCCAAATTCAAGAAAAATGTCTAAAAATGGCCGAGTTTTGCAGCGTATCTCAGATACTTTTGTTCGCAACTCCGTCCCCCGAATATTGTATTGAGGATAGCGTTGCCCGCCTTGTGTTCTAAGCTATGGCTTGTACGTTCTTGCAGCTGTTCCGCTGCCCTTGACTGCTGACTGAAAATCTCCATTCGAATGGCTGCGCAAGGCTATGAATTATGTCTTTGGAAATCAACAACCTTTCTCGCTAATTCAGTAATTTGTGATTTCGCCCTGCGACAGCCCAGATGACAGCGGATGGTCGCGGAGAACAAAAACGAACACGAATCGCACTAATACCACAAATAAGAGCCGCTCGCAACACAAAACATAAAACCAAAAACGCAAAACGTTTATTACGCTAGCCCAAAACGCACAAATCCCCGGCTGACTCCAACGCTTAACGCAAAACGCAACACGCTTCACGTTAATATCACCCAAAACATAACACAATTAAAGGTTCAAAGAACCTGTCCCTGTGACCCTTTTATGCTGGTCAGAATTCGTGGTATTAGTGCTATTCGTGTTCGTTCTTCTCTCCGCGACTAACGCAAAACGTAACACGTAACACGCTCAACGTTTATGGTGTTCGTTTATTGCTAGCCGCGGCTAACGTAAAACGCTAAACGCAAAGCGCTTATGGCAGTCGGTATATCCGCATTCTTCCTTGGCGATGGCTTTCGAGCGTGCCTTGGGCTTCGAGCGCCTTGAGCTGGCGGGCGGCGTAGCTCTTGGAGCGCATGTGACACTGTCTCGGTGCCCAATTTTTGCGTTTCTGTTTCGTTTTCCTCCATATTTTTATTACTTTAGCTCAATATTAGCGGCAACTAAAAACAAAAGACGATGGCAAAGATAAAAGTTGAAAATACAGAGATAACGGTTGTGAATGTGCAAAATGAGGATTACATCGGTCTTTGACCGACATGGCACATAGCCAAATGCAAGAGCATATTATCTTTAGATGGATGAGCCTCAAAAGCACCATAGAGTATCTTGGTGAATGGGAAATGCTGTATAATCCAAAGTTTAATTGTACCGAATTCGGTATAATTAGAAATGCAGCAGGCAGCAACAATTTCGTGCTTTCTGTGAAGGCTTGGATTCAAAGAACAGGCGCCATAGGCATCATGGCAAAGGCTGGTCGCTATGGTGGAACCTATGCGCATCGAGACATAGCTTATCACTTCGGAATGTGGATTAGTCCACGTTTCCAACTTTTGTTGGTAAAAGAGTATCAACGCCTCAAAGCTGATGAGCAAAAACAGTTGGCTTGGTCAGCCAAACGTGAATTGTCCAAGATAAACTATCGCATCCATACGGATGCAATCAAGGCTAATCTCATTCCTGCGGAGGTGACACGCGAGCAAGCAGCCATGAAGTATGCAGATGAAGCGGATGTTCTCAACATGGCTATGTTCGGCATGACGGCAAGGCAATGGCGTGAGCAGAATCCCGACAAGAAAGGCAACATCCGTGATTACGCCAGCATCAACGAGCTTATCTGCCTCTCGAATATGGAAAACCTCAATGCTGTATTCATCAATGACGGCATGGCTCAATCTGAACGACTCATCAAACTCAACCAGATAGCCATCCAACAAATGAAGATTCTTGAAGATACTGGAGGTAGAAACCTGTTACAGTAGGAATTGATTCGTAGGGTCACAGGTTCTTTGCCTCTTGCAACTGGCTTCATGAAGCCAAAATTCGTGCTATTCGTGTTCGAAAAAATGTCCACCGTCGCATTTGCTATTCGTGTTCGAAAAATTTCTGTGTTTTCAGTGCGT
>CAVGQS010000163.1:0-4554 GCA_963631415.1 Lactococcus garvieae
GCCAAAACGCCTTAAATAGAGCATTTTGCGAGTGCGCTCTAAGCGCCTATACCTATTGCTTTTTTCAGCAAAGTTCGGCCTTTTCGCGCAGTTCCCGCCAAACGGCCAATTTCGGATGGTTACGTTAAAACATGAATACCAATGGTTTATATTTTTTGCTGTGTCAAAACGACTTGTTTCGGATGGTTACATTTCACCAGTCAAGCGTGCACAAAAAAAAATCCCAACTACTTCAAGCAGTTGGGATTTTTCTTGTGCGCCTGACAGGACTCGAACCTGCACATCGCAAGACAATAGATCCTAAGTCTATCGCGTCTACCAATTTCGCCACAGGCGCTGAATATGAACTTATCTCACAGTAGGCATGAATCCTACTATCTCTCTTACTTCTCTTAGTGTTTTTGCTGAAGACTCGCGTGCTCTTTCGGCTCCGCGCTTCGCAATGGACTCAAGCAAATCTGTGTTTGACTGGAACTCTTGTATACGCTCTCTGATAGGAGAAATTATCTTGCACAAGTCTTGTGCCAATTGTTTCTTCAAGTCGCCAAACCTTATGCAGCAGTTGTTCCACTGTTCGTCGTAGAAATCATAGACCTCCTTGTCGCAACATATCTTGAGGAAGGTGAAGAGGTTTTCTATGCACTCTGGCTTTGAAGAATTCGGTTCTGTCGCTCCAGTAGTGGTCAAGGCTTTTTTGACTTTTGCCGTTATCGTTTTGTCGTCGTCACACAAGTATATGCAATTTCCGTCAGACTTGCCCATCTTGCCAGAACCATCAAGTCCGGGAATCTTCACCGCCTCCTGAGAATATGTGAAGTCCTGCGGTTCTGGAAAGAAGTCCACTCCATAGATATTGTTGAATCGGCGGGCACACTTGCGAGCCATCTCCATGTTTTGCTGCTGATCTTTGCCCACGGGCACTTTCACAGCTTTATGCTGCAATATGTCGGCAGCCATCAAGGTAGGATAAGTGAACAGTCCCGCGTTGACGTTATTGGGCTGTTTGCGCGCTTTCTCCTTGAACGTGGTAACCCTGCCTAGCTCTCCGAGGTATGCATTCATGTTGAGATACAAATACAACTCAAGAGTTTCGCGCACATCACTTTGGATGTAAATGACCGCTTTCTCCGGATCAATGCCACACGCCAAATATTCTGCCAATATAGTCTTGACACTCAGACGTATATCTTCCGGTTTTGGTTGTGTGGTAAGGGAATGCCAGTCTGCAATAAAGAACATGCAGTCGAACTCGTCCTGCATCTTGACAAAGGACTTCACTGCGCCAAAATAATTGCCGAGGTGAAGATGACCGGTAGGTCTGATTCCTGAAACGACTTTTTCCATTTCGCAAAATATTGTTTTTGCGCTCATCCGCCTGCAATGAGCCGAAGACGGGACTCGAACCCGTGACCTACGCATTACGAATGCGTCGCTCTACCAACTGAGCTACTTCGGCTTTGTATCAGTGCGCCATTCTTGCAAACGCGCTGCAAAGGTAGTTTATTTTCACGAAAAAACGAGCTGCGTTCTGCGTTATTTTAATATTTCGGCAGGTAATTTCCGCAAATTATAGTTTGACGCCATGACAAAGCCATATGCCACAGCTGACTTCAAGGAGAAAGAATCTCCCCTCCTTACTTCGGACAAAACAACGTCCTTGCCAAAGACATCGCTACTCTCACATATTGGGCCGACCACGTCGTAGCAACTTGCGGGTCTCTTTTCCTGGTCACCAGTAAGGTTGACTATTTTATGGTGAGCGTCGTACAAAGCCGGGCGTATCAAGTCGGACATGCCTCCGTCAAGAATAGCAAACTTCTTGTGTGGAGTCTCTTTGACATAGACACAGGTACAAATCAGTTCCCCGCACTGGGCACACAGGGAACGGCCCAACTCAAAATGCAAAGACTGGTTGGGGCGAAGCTGCAGGCTCTGTTTGTAGGCTTCGAAATAGCCCTTGAAGTCGGGAATGGGATTCTTTTCGGGATTTTCATAATCTACTCCCAATCCGCCTCCAACATTTATGCTCTTGGTGTCGTCTATGCCTGCCGACTCCAATTCTGTCTGCAACTGGTTTATGCGCTTTGCAAGGTTGCGGAAGCAGTCAAACTCAAGGACTTGCGAGCCAATGTGGAAATGAAGTCCAACATATTTCACGTTTGACAAGGTGTGAGCAAGCCTAACAGTGTCAACCATGTCGTTCATGGATATGCCGAACTTGTTTTCTTCAAGCCCGGTGGTTATGTTGGCATGGGTGTGGGCGTCAACGTCAGGATTGATGCGGAATGCTACATTCACGGTTTTGTTCATAGAGGCAGCAAGGCTGTTAATTGTATTCAGTTCAGGAATGCTCTCTACATTGAAACACTCTATTCCGCTTGTGATGGCAAGTGTGATCTCTTCATCGGTCTTGCCAACACCGGCAAACATGATTTTGTCGGCTGGTATTCCGCACTTGACGGCATGGGCAATCTCGGGACCGCTGACACAGTCAGCTCCAAGCCCCTCTTGCGCCGCGATATTGACAAGTGTGGGATTGTTGTTGCTCTTTATCGCAAAATGGATATGGGCATTCTCAATAGATGACGCTGCAGCTTTCGCCTCTTTGACAGTCTTGCGAAAGAGCTCTGTGTCGTATATATAATAAGGTGTGTTTTGCATGGGAGAAATTATTATTGCTAAGCGAATATTTCTGCGCTCAAAGCCTGAAGAGCGGCCTTCTTGTCCGTCTCGCTAATCAAAAACGAAATGTTATGGTTGCTACCGCCGTAGGAAATCATTCTTATGGGGATATTACGCAGAGCGTTTGTGATTTTTGATTCGTAGCCAGTATTTTCGGAGCGCAAGTCACCTACAACACAGACTATACACATATTCTTCTCGACTTCAACGGTTCCGTATTTTTTCAGTTCTGCAACAATGGCAGCCAAATAATCTATGTTGTCGACAGACATTGACACCCCGACCTCTGAAGTCGTCACCATATCTATAGAGGTGTGGTATGTTTCAAATATTTCAAACACTTTCCTGAGAAAACCAGCCTGGAGCAACATGCGCGAGCTAACAATCTTAACCACAGTAATGTTGTCTTTTGCAGCAACCGCCTTGATTTCCTTCTCACGGAACACGCTGTTGATGATTGTACCTTCTGCATCAGGCGCCATAGTGTTAAGCAGCTTCACCGGCACCCCTGCCGCCTTAGCAGGAAGGACACAAGTAGGATGGAGAATTTTAGCGCCGAAATATGCCAGTTCAGCCGCCTCCTCAAAATGCAGCTGATGTACGGGCGCCGTGTTTTCCACAAAGCGCGGGTCGTTGTTGTGCATTCCGTCAATATCCGTCCAGATTTCAACAACTTCCGCTTTGACTGCAGCACCTACAAGCGAGGCAGTGTAGTCCGAGCCACCGCGTTGCAAATTGTCGATTTCATTGTTATGGTTAAGGCAGATGAACCCTTGCGTGATGTAGTATTTTGCATCAGAGTCTTTCTCCAACAAGGGCTGCAATTTTGCAGAGATATCGCTGACAGACGGTTCCTTATCTTCGTCAATCCGCATATAGTCTAAGGCACTGATGAGCACCGCTTTTACTCCCTGCTCGTTGAAATAATTAGTAACCATATTGGTACTCATTATCTCGCCAAAACTTACTATCTCCTTTGACATCTTGGGAGTGAACTTTTCCTTGGCGTACGCAAGCAACTTACTGAATATTCCTTCCAGAAAATCAGCGGTTTTGGCTTTTACCGCTTCTGTAGAATAGAGCTCGCTAACGTGCTCCAGGTACTTTGCACGAAGCTTTCCAATCAGCAGAGACGCACTTTCCTTGTTTGATTTCTCATAATAGTCAGCTATCTCCAACAATGTATTTGTGGTTCCCGACATAGCCGACAAAACGACAATGCTTTGTCCGTTTCTCTGCACCAGTCGCGCAACCTCTTTCATCCTTTGCGGGCTCCCAATGGAAGTGCCGCCGAATTTCATTACTTTCATATATAATAGTTTTTTCGTTTACAAAACAAGTGCCGCAGTTGAGGCTTATCGCAATGTTCGCCCAACTACGACGAAGCCTATGGGTGATTGTTGTTATAAATTTCCTCATTTGGTTGCGGCAAGGTTTCTTCTAGGTGCTTGTCTGCACAGCTGAACACTTTTGCCCCTTCAACCAACTCAATCAATTTCAAATTATGCGTAGACATTACCACAGCCGTTCCGTCGTGGCATATTTCTTTCAGCAACTCCATTATGCTGTAGCTGCTGTCTATATCAAGATTGCCTGTGGGTTCATCGGCTATAATCAATTCCGGCTTGTTAAGCATTGCGCGAGCGATTGCCATGCGCTGTTGTTCTCCCCCTGACAATTCAAATGGGAAAGACTCCTCCTTGTCTAGCAACTCAACTTTGCTCAAGACTTCATGTATGCGTTGGTCAATCTCTTGGCGGTTTTTCCACCCCGTTGCTTTGAGCACAAAGGAAAGATTGACATAGACCGTCCTGTCCTGCAAGAGTTCAAAGGACTGAAAAACGATGCCGAGCCGCTTGCGAAGTTCTGTTA
>CAVGQS010000164.1:0-4538 GCA_963631415.1 Lactococcus garvieae
GTTCCACAGAGACGGTATCCTTATCGTTGATGGTAATGTTTACCTTGCCGCTCGGCGACAAGTATTTCTTCGCCACAAGCAGCACGATAACAAGTAAAAGTATTATTGCTAAAAAGACGCCAATACTGGCAAAAATAAAATGGAAGTCCATAATATAATTCTTGTTGTTTTAAAGAAATCCGGTTGATTATAATTTCAAACCCGAGAAACACATAAATGCCATCGCCATCAAACCCACCGTTATAAACGTGATACCTAGTCCACGCAGGTTGCGGGGCACGATTGTATAGGCCATTTTTTCACGTATGGCGGCAAGGACTACAATGGCCAGAGTCCATCCAAGTCCACTTCCCAAAGAATAGGACACGCAATCAGAAAAACTTCCGATGTATTGGGTGTTGGAGGGATCCAAGGCAATTCGCTGCTGCATAAATAGGCTCGCACCCATAATTGCACAATTGACGGCTATAAGCGGGAGGAATATGCCCAAAGCTGAATACAAGGCAGGGCTGAACCGCTCGACAACCATTTCCAGCAACTGAACGATGCCAGCTATGACTGCAATGAACAATATAAACGACAGGTAGCTCAAGTCTATACCGAGAATACCATCCTCCGCTAATATCTTGGTTTGAAGCAACCAGTCTATGGGTACAGTGACCAGCAACACAAATGTTACAGAGACACCCAGCCCCAATGCTGTTTTGACACTCTTGCTTACGGCAAGATAAGAACACATGCCAAGGAAGAAAGCAAATATCATGTTGTCCACAAATATTGAGCGGACAAAAAGGTTCACGAAATGTTCCATAATTCTATTGCTCTTTTATTTTTTATTAGTGAAAGAACTGTGTACCCATATCACACAGCCCACAATAATTAGCGCCATTGCCGGCATTGTCATCATTCCGTTGTTTACATACCCCATTTCGTAAGCGGCAGCTGGCACGATGGTCAGGCCCAACAAGGTTCCGTTGCCCAACAACTCACGGAAAAATGCTACGACAATCAGAACCCATGCGTAGCCTAAGCCATTGCCTATGCCATCAAAGAATGATGGTATGACTTTGTTCTGCATTGCGAAAGCCTCAAGCCGGCCCATAAGTATGCAGTTGGTAATTATCAGTCCTACATATACAGACAACTGTACGCTTACATCATAGGCAAACGCTTTCAGTATCATGCTTACGATTGTAACCAGAGCGGCCACAACAACTAGTTGCACGATGATGCGTATGCGATTTGGTATCGTGTTTCTTATCAATGATATAATTACGTTGGACATCGCAGTGATAACAGTGACCGACAATCCCATCACAATTGCAGGCTTCAGCTGAGAAGTGACGGCAAGAGCGGAACAGATGCCAAGTACTTGGGCGATAATGGGATTGTTGATGTTCAGCGGTTCGCCAAGTGCCTCTTTATTTTGTTTAGACAAAACTTTCATAACGAGAGAATCTAATTTTTATTTTTAAATATGTTTGCGTAACCCTTAAGGCTAGACTTTATCATACTGTCAACGCCGTTGGAGGTTAACGTCGCGCCTGTGATGGCGTCACATCTGCTGTCGGTTGGCAGTCCTTCAACTTTCTTGCCAATTTTGACAACAGACAGCAGCACTTCGCCGTTATCGCCAAAGGCTACCTTATCTTTAAACTGGCTTTGGAATTTTTCTTCAGCAATTAGCGCTCCGACACCAGCCGTTTCGCTTTGGTGTGAGAAGTAAGCGCCAAATACAGTCTTGCCGTCGCTGTTGATGGAAATGTAGCCCCACAAGGAACCCCACAAGCCCATTCCATAGACTGGTATCACATATTTTGTCTCGCCTGCTACATTGCAAACATACAAAGGCAAGCAGTCTTCGGTAATGTCCTTCGATGACATTGCGAAACCGTCTGCATCTTTTGACTTCCCTTCCTTAACAATGTCGCCGTTGCTATTCAACACCTCGTCAGCGACAATCACCTCAGAATATTTTGCTTCAATTTGTTCCGAAGGCAAGTTGCGGATATTCAGAGACGCAAGAATCTGCGACTTTTTGTCGATAGCTACATTCGCGTCGCTTTTCGTCTGCAATACCTTGCTTACAAAGGCCAAAAGGAAAGCGACAATCAATACCATCACTATCGAATACACAATGATGTAGACATTGGAATTTGTATTTATCTTTTTACTCATAACGCTTTGTGTTTTTTTGGATTAGTCGGCATTTGCATTTCTCTTCAAACGCATTCTTATATTTCTCTGAACAAAGCAGTAGTCTATCAGCGGTGCGAACATGTTCATAAATAATATCGCAAGCATCATTCCTTCAGGGTAGCCGGGATTGAGCACCCTTACGATAACAGCGATAACACCTATCAAGAATCCATAGATATATTTTCCGCCTTCTGTACGTGCAGAGGTAACAGGGTCAGTCGCCATGAAGACCGCTCCGAAACAGAAGCCGCCAAGAATGAGATGCTCGTACCAAGGCAACGGACTTTGTCCCGTCAGGTTAAACACAAAAGCCATCAGCCCACCGCCAACGAAGACGCTGAGCATCGTTTTCCAACTTGCGATGCCAGACCACAACAATATTATCGCTCCTACAGCAATAGCTATGACGCTAGTCTCGCCTACGGAGCCTGGTATCAATCCTATTATCATGTCAGAAACGCTTGCCGTTTGGTCAGTGCCGAGAGCTAGGGGCGTAGCCATCGTAAACGCTTCAGGCAAATCCTTACCCAAACCAAGAATGGACTCTTTTGCAACCCAGACTTCATCGCCTGTCATTTTGCCGCTATAGGAAAAAAACAAGAACGCGCGAGCTACGAGAGCAACATTGAAAATGTTCATACCAGTACCGCCGAATATCTCTTTGGCGAAGATAACAGCAAAAGCAACTGCTAACGCCATCATCCACAGCGGACAGTTTATCGGCAATATCAAGGGGATTATCAAACCTGTGACCAGATATCCTTCCTGAATCTCTTCCTTTTTGTATTGTGCGACTATAAACTCGATGCCAAGTCCGACAACATAGCTCACAACAATCTTGGGCAACAGTGCAAGGAATCCGTATGCCAGCAGTTCGAGCATAGAACTGTCTTGCAGGCAGTTTGCAGCAGAATAGTGCTGGTATCCAATGTTGTACATTCCAAACAACGTCGCGGGAATCAAAGCAATAACTACCATCGACATGATTCGCTTTGAATCAATGGCGTCGTGTATGCTGACACCGTTTTTGCTCGTCGCATTGGAAACTAGCAAAAAAGACTCGAAGCCTTCGAAAACGGAATGCAAAGCATGCAGCTTTCCTCCCTCTTCAAAATTAGGCCTTATTTTGTCAAAATATTTTTTCAAACCTCCAATTCTTTGCGAAGCATATCAAGTCCCTCACGAACAATTCGCTGCAGTTCAAGCTTCGAAGAATCCACAAATTCTGCCACTGCGAAATCTTCTGGCGCAACTTCATAAATTCCCAAAGCTTCCATACGCTCAATGTCTCCTGTAAGGATGGCCTTAACCAGATAACCCGCATAGATGTTCATCGGGAAAACCTTGTCGTACTCGCCGCTCATAATCATGTGGCGCTCGCCGCCCTTAATGCGGGCGTCGAGGTCATAGGTCTTCTTCTTGCGTTGCAGCCAACTGAAATACGAACGGTTTGTGGAAAAATCGTTCAATCTGGGCATTATCCAACCGAGAATTTCATCCTTGTCATCTCCCTCGGGTATGACAGTAGCCTCAGTCGCCGCTGAAGAAAGATAACCTTCCTTACTGGAAGTCTGGCCTACTAACGGATTGCCGTTGATTATGCGCCAAGAGCCGGATTCTTTGATGTTTCCATCCAAAACCTTTTTCAACGAAACTCCTGTCACTGTCTTCATATAGCAAGGCATCTCCACTCCAGAACCTGCCACCGCAACAGTTCTGGTAAGGTCAACGACTCCATCCGACATTAATTTGCCAATGAATATTACGTTTTCGGGAAGTAGAGTCCAAACCGTTTCACCCTTGTTTATAGGAGAAATGTGGTTAATTTGTACACCCACGTTGCCAGCAGGATTAGGTCCTGAAACGATGTAAATAGTTGCATTGCTCAAATCAGACAAAATCTTCCCGTCTTGAGATTTCGATACACAGACCGTTACGGGAGCAATGCGGCTGAGAGCATCAACGCCCTTTTGGAAATACTCCTCGTTGCCGCGCAACGCCACCTCAAAGTCTTGAGCTAACGGCATAGTGCTGAACGCAGAGATAAAGATGCCCTTAGGACAAGAGTCGGGATTTGCAACGATGTCAAACGGACGCTGATGTATGAAGGCAAACAAACCCGAGTCGAGCAAGAGGCTCTTGATGTCATCTGCAGAAGCAGAGGCCAGGTTGGGCATAGGGAATTTACGGTAATTCTGTTCTGCATCAGCCTTTACCTTGACTGCTAGTAGCTTTCGTTTTGCGCCTCTGGCAATTTCAACAACTTCTCCGCTTACTGGAGACACCACTTTCAGCTCTGTTTTGTTTTTGTTTACAAACAATGCATCGCCAGCCTGTAC
>CAVGQS010000165.1:0-4512 GCA_963631415.1 Lactococcus garvieae
ATACATCATGTGGCAGTACACCTGTCGCGGAAGAATCAACGGAATAAGGGGCGACGTGGACCGTTCGAAGTTTATGAACGGAGCTTCGCTGCATGACATACTATACAAATAGAAACAACTCACACCTTTACGCAATATGTCGGACACAACGAAGATAGACATAGAGATTGAGTATATCACACACAACACGGAGCAGACCGTTTGCCTGAACCTCTCGTCGAACAGAAAACTGCGTGCCGGTCTCAGCGAACAGATAAAGCTGAAGAGCAAGAACGGCAAGCTGTGGAAGCAAACCATAGACCTGCCGTCGAAGAAGATACACGAGATTGACTACGGCTTTACCGTGACTGAGAAGTATGCGTTTATCGACGAGGAAAAAGGACACGGGAAGTATCCGCACCACATATTCTTCAAGGACTACAAGACAATCAACATACAAGCGCTTTGGCACAGCGACGGAGGCAAGAACTACCTCTATTCGTCTGCTTTCTCCAAGACGATTTGTCCCTTCAGCATCAGCGAGGAAGACCAAGAACTGATCAACAAAGCCAACGTCAACCTGATGTTTACGGACTTTGTGCCACCCGAAGGATACAAGATAATGCTGTGCGGCAACAACGAAGCCACTGGCAACTGGGACCCGGCGAAAGGCATAGAAGGGTATCAGGTTTCGATGGGGACATGGGCATTCCCTATGGACCGCAGCCAGATAGACACGGAGGACTTCCTCTTCAAATATGTGCTGGCAGACACCAAATCGGGCAAGACAATATGGGAAGAGGGAAACAACAGAAGCATAAAGAAAATTGACGCGGCTTACGAGAAGACAATAATTGACACCTATACCCCGGCACTGCCGCAGAACGAGCTGAAGGTGGCAGGCGTGGTAGTTCCGGTCTTCTCACTGCGTTCGGAGGACAGTTGGGGCATCGGCGACTTCGGTGACTTGCGCAAGCTGATAGACTGGGCGCACGAGGCCGACCTTAACGTAATCCAAATCTTGCCGGTGAACGACACCACGAGAGAAGGCAACTGGCACGACTCGTATCCGTACAACCCCATCTCGTCGTTCGCCCTGCACCCCATTTATATGGACTTCAGCCGTCTGCCTGCAATAAAGAGCAGGACCAAGCTGAAGATGTATGAGCAACGACGCCAGGCATTAAACGAGCAGGAGCTACTGGACTACGACGAGGCTTTTGCATTGAAAGAAAGCTATCTGCACACCTTCTATAACGAGAACAAGCAAGAGATTCTGCGGTCCACGAAATACAAGACCTTCAAGAAAGACAACGCGGAATGGCTGATACCCTACAGTTTCTTCAGATATCTACTTAAGATAAACGGAACCGCCAATTTCCGCAAGTGGCCCACGTTCCGCGAATACAACGAGGTAGAGCTGCAAAGGAGGTCAACCGCCAACAATCTGCACGACGAAATAGAATTCTACAGCGTGATGCAGTACCTGCTGGACAGCCAACTGAAAGCGGTACACGAATACGCCCGCGAAAAGAACATAGTGCTGAAGGGCGACATACCTATCGGCATCAGCCGCGACAGTGTGCCGGCATGGATTTACCCGAAATATCTGAACATGGACTGCCAGGCGGGAGCACCCCCTGACATGTTCTCTGCACGTGGGCAGAACTGGGGATTTCCGACATACAACTGGAAAAACATACTCGCTGACGACGCCTCATGGTGGACCAACAGACTAGTACAGATGTCGCACTATTTTGACGCGTTCAGGATTGACCACGTGCTGGGTTTCTTCCGTATATGGGAGATACCAATATCACACTACTATGGAACGCTGGGACACTTCAACCCAGGGCTTCCACTGACACCGCAAGAGCTCAAGATACTGGGCTTCACCGACGACCCCGAATACTACACGAGCGTGCACTACACGGAAGGAGAGATGCAGAGACATTTTGGCGAGTTGCTGCCCGTGGCCAAAGAGCACTTCTTTGAGTTCTGCGAAGACGGCAAGTGGACCTTGGTGAAGAAATACGCACATTCGCAGCGCGCCATTGACCATGAGCTTAGGGAAATGGGATTCTCCGGACAGCAACGCGAAGTATTCCTGTCGACCTACACCAACGTGTTGTTTATAAAGACGGCGTCGGACGCGAAGCTGTTCTACATGAACATTTTGGGCAAAGAGACGAAAGAGTACAAACACCTTTCGGAAAGCAACATGGCCGCCTATGACAGAATATTCCAGTACTTCTTCTACGAACGTCACAACAACTTCTGGGCAGAGACAGCCTTCAGGAGGCTGCCCAAGGTAATCTACGCCACGTCGATGCTGGCGTGCGCAGAGGACCTCGGCATGATTCCAAGTTGTGTGCCTAAGGTGCTCGAAGATCTGAACGTACTCACGCTGGAGATAGAATCAATGCCAAAAACGCCGAACACGAGATTCAGTGACTTGTCGAAGGCACCACTGTACTCCGTTGACGCGATAGCCACCCACGACATGGCGCCGCTGCGCTTGTGGTGGAAACAAAACCCCGACGTGACCCCCGAATACTGGAACAGAGTGCTACAGCAGACGACTCCCGTGCCAGCACTGTTGTCAGCAAAGGACTGTGAGCTTATAGTAAGCCACCACGTGAGATCCAATTCACTGTTGTGCATACTGGCGCTGCAGGACTGGCTCAGCATCAGCGAGGAACTGAGAAGCGACAAACTAGAGCAAGAGCAGATCAACCACCCGGAGATACCGCGGCACTATTGGCGCTGGCGTATGGCGCCGACAATAGAGCAGCTCAAAGCCAATACCGCACTGACACAAAAAATCAGGAAAATAGTCAGCCAGCGCAAGGGCAAAAAGGTGTAAGGGCAAAACATTTCCGCAATTGCCAGGCTGTTTCAATGAAAAAACCGACAACCAAAGGAATTTTAATAACATAGCTCAATTTTCAATTATAAAAATACGCTAACTTTGCACTTTAGTAAAGACATTTAGGAAAAATCAAAAACCCAACAAATGAATATTTCATATAATTGGCTAAAAGAATACGTTGATTTCGAGCTGACACCGGAGCAAACGGCAGAGGCTCTCACCTCGATTGGCCTGGAGGTCGGTTCGGTTGAAGAGATACAGTCCGTAAGGGGTGGTCTCAAAGGCTTGTGTGTAGGACAGGTGCTGACCTGCGAAGAGCACCCGAACTCAGACCACATGCAGATTTGCAGCGTCAACGTGGGCCAGGACACCCCGTTGCAGATTGTGTGCGGCGCCCCTAACGTAGCCAGCAACCAGAAAGTAATTGTGGCAACCATTGGAACCGTGCTGTATGACGGCGAAACACCAATTACCATAAAGCGTTCGAAACTGCGCGGAGTAGAAAGTTACGGAATGCTCTGCGCTGAAGATGAAATAGGAATCGGAACAAGCCACGACGGCATCATCGTATTGCCCGTGGACACACCTGTAGGCATGCCTGCGGCAGACTACTACAATATCAAGAGCGACTATCTGATAGAGGTGGACATCACTCCTAACAGGGCAGACGCCTGCTCACACTACGGAGTGGCCCGCGACCTGTACGCATGGCTCAAGCAGAACGGATATGAGACGTCGCTGCACCGTCCGTCGGACAGCGATTTCAAAGTAGACAACCATGACCTTGAAATTGACATTCAGATAAAAGACACCAAGAGATGTCCCCGCTATGCTGCCGTGACAGTAACAAACTGCGAAGTCAAAGACAGTCCCGACTGGCTTAAGAATAAATTGAGGATTATCGGCTTGAGGCCTATTAACAACATCGTGGACATCACCAATTACATCATGCACGCCTACGGCCAGCCACTGCACTGCTTTGACGCGGACATGATTGAGGGCAATACCGTAGTGGTAGACACCCAAAAGAACGGCACACCTTTCGTTACGCTTGACGGTGTAGAGCACAAACTGTCGGACGAAGACCTCACAATATGCAATGCGAAGGAACCGATGTGTATTGCGGGGATCTTTGGCGGCAAAGGTTCAGGAACATACGACACCACACGCAACGTGATGTTTGAGTCCGCCTACTTCAACCCCACCACTGTGCGCAAGTCAGCCCGCCGCCACGGACTGAGCACAGACGCAAGTTTCAGGTTTGAGAGAGGCATAGACCCCAACGGAGTGATATACGCCCTCAAGCAGGCGGCAATACTGGCCAAGGAACTGGCTGGCGGAAGCGTGTCGATGGAAATAAAAGACATCTACACTTCACCTATAGCAGACTTCAATATACATCTTGACTACCAGTACCTTAACAATCTGGTTGGAAAGACGATTCCTGCTGATACAGTAAAGAATATCCTAACCAGTCTGGAGATAAAGATATCTAACGAAACCGCAGACGGAATGGACTTGACCGTTCCGCCATATAGAGTCGACGTTAAGCGCCCGTGTGACATTGTAGAAGAGGTGCTGAGAATCTACGGTTACAACAATGTAGACATTCCTTCTTCAATCAACTCCTCGCTGACGATAAAAGGCGAAGAAGACCGTTG
>CAVGQS010000166.1:0-4499 GCA_963631415.1 Lactococcus garvieae
TTTAAGTCCGCACAAAATTTTTTTAAGTCCTACTTTATAACTTTGAAGTGTGTGCAACAAATATGGTTACGAAAAAAGGGCTGAATCCCTGAGTTGGAATTCAGCCCTTTTCGTATCAGTTAGATCACAGCTGATAACATGCGGTCTGTTTCTTTAGTTTGTTCACTTGGCAGCCTGCGCGTCGCTTATTCTAAGTTTGAACTTAACAGGCTCTTGCGGAATGGTGTATTTCTGCATGGGGCCAGGACCGCAGCTTGCGTTACCAAGTCCCCTTTGCGCCCCGTCAAAATGCAGATAGACAAACGGTCTGTCGACGAGTTTCCACTGATGCTTAGCGTTCATCAGGTCTTCGTCGGTATGACGGTTGGCGGAGAAGGAGACATCGCCCTCTGACTCAATCTTCACGGCGTGTCCTGCGTTGTCTCTGAGAATGAGTTCGCGCATCTTGCCGCGGTCTCCAGTGGTCTGAGGCTTCACGTAGTCCTCGCTCAACTCGTCCACTTTGGCGTAGAAGCGACCAAGCGTTACGCCGCTTTGGCGGTCGCAATAGTTCTCCCACGGGCCAAGAGCGTAGTACTCCACATTAGAGTAGGCACTGTCGATGGCGCAGGCCACGCCCGCACGCCTCAGTTCGGCGCTGTGAGGCAGAATCTCAACAGTCATGTCAACCACACCATTGGAATAGATGCGGTAGTCTATCTTCTGGTCGGCAATCTCGCCCTGACGGCTCGTAGAGATGACGCACTGCTTCTTGCTGGCTTGTTCTACACGCACTTCGCCCTCAGGCTTTAAGCCGTTTGACACATTGCCAAACCTGTCGTTTTCTATCCAGCGATGATTGGCGAAGACAAAGCCCATGCCGTCGGCAATGATGTTCTTGCCGTGGAGCGACATGGCTTTGAGTTGTCCGGTCGCTTTGTCAAACTCTACGCTTATGTTGTCGTTGAAGACCTTGCAGCTTGAGCCAGTGTTGTCTACAGTAAGTTTCTTGCCGGAAGACTGGATGTCCGCAAGCTCAGCACGCTCCTTGATGACGAACTGCTTCTTTGCCAGCACGTGGCCTTTCTTGCAGGACCTTGTGTCGGTTGCATAAGCGGCATAGATGTTGAGCAAAATCTCGCCAGTGGCTGACTTGCTGTCCAGTGCAGGAACGGAGAACAAGGTGCTGTCGCCTGGCAGTACGGCCTTCAGGGGCACGAAACCCGAAGCCACCGCTTTGCCGTTGGCGAGGTACTCATACGTTACGTCAACATTATCTGTTGAAACGAACGAGAACTTGTTTTTCATGCTTATTCTGACATCTTGGTTGCCGGCGGCAGGCTGGTCGATGCGCTTGAAATCGAGGCTCCGGAACACACCATTGACTTCTGCCAGCTTGGCAGAATAACCGCGGTCTGACCTGATGACACCGTTGCAGCAGAAATTGCCCTGGTGAGGACCGGGGAAATCATACCCCGTATGTATTCTATATATGCCGTTCTTCATCTCGCGGGGCTCATAGATAGACTGGTCTACCCAATCCCAAATGCAGCCGCCAATCGTGGAATTGCTGTTCTCCATGCTCTCCCAGTATTCGGTGAGGTTGCCGATGGCATTACCCATTGAGTGCGCATACTCGCAGACGAACATGGGCTTGTCAAGATTGGACGTGTTGTTGTACATCCAGTTCATTGAGGGATACATCTTGGAGTAGAAGTCAGAGTAGGCAGAGCCGCCATAGTCTTTGTCCAGACGAGTCCCTTCATAATGGATTGGACGCAGGCTGTCCATCGAGTGAGCTTTGTCGTAACAGTACTTGAAGTTTCTGCCCGCTCCGCTCTCGTTGCCAAGACTCCACATTACGACTGAGGGATAGTTGCGGTAGATGCCCACCAGGCGGTCAATTCTGTCCACGAAAGAAGGTATCCACGACGGCATGTCGGAGATGCTCTGGTTGGCATGGTCTTCGAGGTCTGCCTCCGCGCACACATAGAGTCCGTAGTAGTCAAACATGCTGAACATCCTCACGTCGTTGGGGTAATGAGAGGTTCGGATGGTGTTTATGTTGTTCTGCTTCATCAGCAGGACGTCTCGCTCCATTGACTCGGCAGAAACGGTGCGGCCCGTATACGGATCTGAGTCGTGGCGGTTCACTCCCTTTAGGAACAGTCTCTTGCCGTTGAGGTACAGGAGAGAATTCTTTATGTACACTTCTCTAAAACCGTACTTGGTGCTGAAAGCCATCTGCTCGTTGCCGTTGCCGTCGCTCTGGATGACGTGCAAGGTGTAGAGCGTGGGGATCTCTGCGCTCCAGAGCTGCGGATTGGCGACAGTGAAGTTCGCCTCGTAAGAAACAGAATCCTTCTTGGCAGCCTGCGACTGAGCTACAAGTTTGCCGTTTGGGTCAAACAGTTTGAGCGTCACGTTGCCTATATCGCCAGCACCCTCAGTCGTGAGTTTCACATTGACGTCGGCCTTGGTGTAGTCAGCGTTGAAATGCGAAGTTATGTAGTGGTCCCTGACGCTGGCGACTGGTACATTGTACATATATACCTGCCGGAAGATGCCGCTCATGCGGAACATGTCCTGGCACTCAAGGTAGGAACCGTCGCACCATCTGAAGACTTGCACTACCAGATTGTTCTCACCTTCTTTCACGCTTCCGGTTATGTCAAACTCGGCCACGTTGTTGGAACCCTGTGTGTAGCCCACATATTGTCCATTGAGGTAAACGAGGGCTGCGCTGTATATTCCCCCAAAATGTATTATCGTGCGTTTTGAAAGCCAGTTCTTGTCTACGCTGAACGTGCGGCGATAAGTGCCTACGGGGTTGATGCCGTAGTTCTCTCCATTGTTGTTGTAGCCGTCACGCGCGTTTATATAAGGAGGGGTGTTCGAATGGGGATATTCCACATTGCAGTATATGGGGCGGTCGTATCCCTGCATTTCCCAGCAGCCGGGAACAGTGATGTTGTCCCAGTCCTTGAATGCGTCGCTGCTTTTCTTTGACAGCTCAAGGCCGTCGGGCTTTTTGTCTGGCGACGACACAAAGTAGAAGTTCCACATACCGTCGAGCGACTGCCTGGAAACAGTATGTGGGTCAAGCCACGGCTTGGCGTAGTGGGCGCTGTCAGAAAGCATCTCCTTCTCATCCACATAAGCGGTGTAGGCAGCTACGGCCGGCAACTTGTTTTGTTCAAACACCGTTTCGTCCTCCCAAACTGGCGATTTGATTTTCGGTTTTGCAACCTCTTCTATCACGAACCAGCTGTTGGGGTCGGTTTCGTCGATGTCGGCAATCGTCATTTGGCCATTGCGGGCGGTAAACATCTTGTTTTTGTTGAAACTCAAAATTTGACAGACACCCGGTTTGTCCTTGACGGGCTTGATTGCCATCAAGGCGTTGCCATAGTTGCCTGGATTAGCCGGC
This sequence comes from Lactococcus garvieae, assembly GCA_963631415.1. Taxonomy (GTDB): domain Bacteria; phylum Bacteroidota; class Bacteroidia; order Bacteroidales; family Bacteroidaceae; genus UBA6382. The sequence goes on from CAVGQS010000166.1 coordinate 3,410, forward strand.
CACTGAAGCAGGTAGTCAATGTGGGCGTTGTCACCTCCATCGTCAAAATACTGAGTGGAGAAAGCGTTGCACACCACGTGCTTGTTTGGCGCAAGAGTTTTGATTGTCCAGTATTGTCCACGGTCAAGCGAGTCTTTAGCTTCGGGCTTAATGCGGGCGTTGTTGCCCCCATTTTTGCCGTTGCCCAGAACAAGTTTTTTGTCATTGGCACAGACGAAGCGGTACGTGCAGTTCTCGTCCGACCCAAAACTCTGCGACTCCTTTATTACCACGACATTCTTAGCGAGCCTTTTCTGCGAGTTGGCAGGAGTCAGCGTATATTTGTTGTTGCCTGCTGGCTTGACAATCCATTTCTGCAATTCGTCAGAACCGTTCTCCTCGCCCCAAGCCAGTCCGTTGTCAGCCATACGCAGCGCGCGGTGCGTAAAGGGGTCAATGATTCGCCACGCCCCCGACAGTTCCGACAGTTGAAGCAGCTGGTGCTCGTACTCCAAAGGTATTGACGAAATTTCATACAACGCGCCTTTGCGGAAATTCTGCGCCATCGTGACAATGGGGGCAAGAATCAAAAGAAGAAGAATTTTCTTAAACATGGGAAATACAATTAGAGGTTAGTCCTTAATATATAAGGAACGAAACGATATCTGTCGCTTGCAAAAGTAACATTATTTTCGTAAATCTACGACACGACCCGTTTCAAAAAGGTCGCGAATTCTAATCGGACAGCGACAAATCTTTTGGATTAGCGCAAAGTTCTTCCGTCTTTTTAATTTTTTTCTTCCTTTTTGAACGTTTTTTACAAATTTTTCCTCTTATCTGAAAATTTAATTGCAATTTTGAAGCGGAAACATTCGGTTTGGTGTGAGCGAACACCGCACGCCAATGTTCTCCGCACCTCTGCGCACACCGCTTCTTTAGTGGGTATACCCCGCAACAGGTGAGGTTGTGTCAGCAAAGAGGAACGACATAATTAAGGCGTTTACTTGACGCTGTGTTCTTGACGTTCTGTAATCTAGCAAATTAACAGTCATCATAGTCTTGGACGTAGCAACGGTAGATGTCCTGGGTGTGATTATATCTGCCCATGTGG
>CAVGQS010000167.1:0-4460 GCA_963631415.1 Lactococcus garvieae
TCTTTCATAACAGGTTACCTTTTAGAACACAAAGGTAACACAGATTGTTGATTTTAAAGTAAATTCTTAGTTAAAGCTAACACAAGTTTTTGCAGGTGCGCCAACTTTTCTTGCCTTTCCAGCTTTCGTTACCGCGCCACCCAAAATACAGCAATCCCACAAGCTTTCAAGTTATATTGCAGTCCAACAAACCTATTTTGACGCAAAACAATAGAATGTTTTACGCCCGCCGCAGAGGGAGGGAACTGCCTCGATTCAAAAAAGTAGGACTTCAGTTCATCTGAGAGCCACTTGCGCTCATCTCGCGCGGACTGGAATTTCCCTGACCGTCAGAAAGGATTATCCATTTTCGTGGATTTGGCTACCCGTTTCTGCTTAACTGGCTATCCGTTTCCGCGGAAATAAGTTCGTCCGGTCCGCACGAAATGAGCGCAAGTGCTTCTGAAATTAACTGAAGTGCTTCTCTGATGAAACAAGGTGTCGCAATGTTTTAGGATTCATCAAAAAAGGTTTAGCGGTCAGCAAAAATGCTATAAAAATGGATGGGGACACGTCATGCTAGTTGGTAATCGTTAAACTTGCGTCGTGCAAGATGTGACGAAAGCAGAAACTCTCAAACTGTTGACGACAAAACCAAAACAGCCAGCTCGTAACGAAACGAGCCGGCTGTTTTTGTTTTGATGCCTAAGGGTCAACAAGTTTACTTCAAGTATCCTTTTGCCCATTCGCTGATTTTCTTTTCCGACATACCGTTGAGCAGTTTGCCTTTCTGCCATTTCACTTTGGGGTATGCTGCTTTAAACACCTTTTCGGCATTCTCTATGCCGCTGCCTCCAGAGGTCATGAACATCACGACACACTTGCCTTTCAGCTGGTAGGTGTCCATGAAGGTGTTGATGATGCGGGGCGCACCGTTCCACCAGTTGGGGAAGCCGAGGAAGATAAGGTCGTAGCCGTCAAGCGAGGCCTTGCTCTTCTTGAATGCAGGACGTGACTTCGGGTTGTCATTCTCGCGACAGCAACGGGAGGTTTTGACTGTCCAGTCGAGGTCTGCAGCAGAATAGGCTTTGACAGGTTTGATTTCAAAGAGTTCTGCGCCTGTGGCCTTGGCCACCTTTGCGGCAGCTGCCTTGGTCGTGCCAGTGGCAGAGAAATAGGCGACGAGCACCTTCTTTTTGCTTGTGGCAGAAGGAGCTTCTGTTGAGGTCTTCTTTCCGGCTGCCATCAGAGTTGTGGCTGCGGCAGTGACAATTGCGATGATTGAAAGGAGTCTTTTCATGTATATTGGTAAGTTGTTGATTTGTTTTTTGATGTATTTTCCATATTATGCTTTGGGCTTCAGTTCGCCGTAGAAATAGGCGGCAGTCGCTCCGCCGTCCATGAGGAAATCGGATCCTGTGATGAATGCGCCGCGGTCGCTCATCAGCAACTCAGCCACATTGGCCACCTCGTCAGCGGTGCCAGGGCGACCAGCTGGGCACTTTGCAAACATATTCTTGTAGAAAGCGCCGCGTGGCCCGTTGAACTCGTCCAGCGCCAAGGGTGTAACGATGATGCCTGGCGAGATGGAGTTGATGCGCGCGCCACGCTCTCCCCATTTCACGGCCTCTGCCATGACTCTCTTCACGTTGCAGCGCTTCGCCATTTGGTAGGCGTGAAGTGTGTCGCGGATGTTTTGGGTCTGCAGAATGTCGAGACCGAGCAGCTGGTCAGTTGGGGTAGTGGCAAGCAACGCGTCCTCGGCTGCGGTGAGTGCCGCCATGCGGTGCCCCGACTGACTTGAGACGGTTACGCCCACACCGCCAGGCTTGATGACTTTGCCCACTTCTTCGAGCAACACGGCAGTGCCGTAGAGGTCAACTTTGAGTATTGTCTCTATGGGGGCTTGGCTTGGCGACACGCCGGCTGCGTTGACGAGCATGGATATGTCGCCGTACTTCTGTGCTTCGGCAATCAGATTAAGGATGGATGTTCGCGACGACAGGTCCATCTCAATGCTGACAGCGTCAAATCCCGCCTCGTTCATTGTCTTGGCAACGGCGTCGGCATTCGCTTTGCTCTTGTCACCTATCACTATCTTCTTGCCATAGCCCATGCGGCGGGCTATCGCCATGCCTATCTGGCCAGCGCCAGTCAGAATCATTACGTCTTTCTTGCTGCTCATACAGATATGCTTAGAGTTTATACCTCAACCAAACGGTGTTGCCCATGCGCTCAACCTGTTGCAGTTTGAGCAAGGTGGCAGGGCGATTGGCATCGTCAATGCCGTCAAACACTGCCGCCATCCCCTTGCGTCCGTCAATGCCGGGACCAATCATCAGGCTTACTTCGTCAATGAGACCTGCGGCGAGGAAAGCTCCGTTGATATGGCCGCCGCCCACGAGAGCTATGCGCTCAACGCCAAACTCGGTGTTGAGCATGTCAACGGCTTTTGCCAGGTCTATGCTTCCTTTTCCCACTGCTATCCACGATATGCCTTGCTTGTCGAGTGTGTCGAAATATTCCTTTGGGCAATCTTCGCAAGCGACCACAAGCAGTGGCTGGCCGTTCTGCTCATTTGCTGGCCAGCGCAACTTGCCGTGAGTGTCGATAGCCACGTCGTAGCCCGGCTTGCCCTCGGCTGCTTTGTGGAATGCCTCATGCCCAATTGGCTCATTTGACATTGCAACGAAAGGGTCGGGTAGGGCGAAGTGCATCTGCATGGTCACGCGCCCCTCGATGGTTGTCGGGCACTCCAACTGGTCGAGAGCTTCGTAGTAAGCGTTCGACGGGTCAATCTGTTCGGTCATGGCGCAGTCAATGCGCCCGTCTACCGATGCCATCATGTGGCAAATAATGTGTGGTTTCATCTACTTACTGCAACTTTGCAATTTATTACGCTGCAAAATTACCACGAAACATCCACATCTCCAGTAGACATATTGCGGATTAAGTTAATCAAATTTCGGAGACTACAGTTCCGTTAAAGTGTCGTAGTTCTTCTTTGAACTGATTGAATTTCAGCTTTTTTTTTGGCTGCCATCATATTGTTGGGTAAATACGAATCTGCTTTCAAACTACGCCCTGCCGTTGCACAGGTTACTTGGACACGTAGAGACAAGAATCAAGAGGTGGTTGACTACGAACACTTCACTGTTCCTTTTATACTGACGGTGGACGAAATACTATCAAAGATTGAGAACCTGACATTACGTGAGATGCCAGGAGGAACGCTCTTCCCCGACACGATGAAGCAGTATGATGACTACACCATTCGTGAGGCTCTTCATAATTGTATAGCTCATCAAGACTATACTCTTCAGCAGCGCATCAACTTTGTAGAAAATCCAGGCTATCTGTACTATTCCAATGCTGGTTCATTCATTCCTGGTACATTGGAAAATGCTTTGAGAAACGAAGAGCCTCAGACTTATTTCCGCAATGAATGTCTGTGTAGGGCAATGGTTGATTTCAACATGATTGATACCGTAAGTCGAGGCATCAAGAAAATGTTCAGCGAACAATGGCGCAGGCGTTTCCCTATGCCTGACTGCGAGATTGACGAGGTAAAGAAGAAGGTGGTTGTTCGTATATATGGCAATGAAATCAACCGACGATACACCGACTTGCTGAAAACAAACGACACCCTTTCCCTATGGGATTGTATATCACTCGATGCCGTTCAAAAAGGTCGGACGTTCCATGACGATGTGGCGCAAGACTTGCTAAAACGTGGGCTTATCGAAGGTTGCCCATCAAACTATAGCATCTCCCTTAGTGTAGCAAAGGACACTCGTCAGCTGCCGTCTTACACCAAGACGAAAGGACTTGACAAGGAGAAGCTACGCCAGATGATTCTGCAATACCTCAAGAATGCAGGTAAGGATGGAGCCAAACGTGATAGCATCTACGAATATCTCAAAGATGTATTGCCGCAGAGCAAAACCGAGGAACAACAATTGCGTTACTTAGGCAGACTCTTGTCTGAAATGAATGAAGACAGATTGATAGACAGAAATGGTTTGAAATGGACACTTCTATAGTAAGGAATCGGTCGCTTTTATCCAAATCCGACCGTTTTCACTATAATCCGACCGAAATCCGACCGTTTTCGTCATAATCCGACCGAAATCCGTCATATATTAGCCATTTCCGTTATAATCTTCGTCGAAATCCAACGTACTTACGACGGAAACGCAAATACATTTTAGTCGAACTCAAAAGAAGAAAGATATGTTATTCGGAAACAAAATCAAACAACTCCGTGATGAGACCGGAGTATTACAACGCCAGCTGGCTGCACTTTTGGAGATGGACACCCCAATGTTCAGCAAGATAGAGCGCGGTACCAGATTTGCGAAAAGAGAGCATGTAATCATGTTGGCAGAATACTTCCATGTAGATGTCAACGAAATGCTCACCTTATGGATAGCCGACAAAATGCTCTATGCTGTGAATGGAGAGAAAGAAACGATGTTGAC
>CAVGQS010000168.1:0-693 GCA_963631415.1 Lactococcus garvieae
CTGCGGCAGATAAGAATGCGTTGGGGCGAACTGAAACGGATGATGCAGATAGGCATCCCGGCAGGAGTGCAGGGACTGGTGTTCTCCGTCTCCAACGTGCTGCTGCAAAGCACCATCAACAGCCACGGTGCCGATGCCATTGCAGGGTCGGCAGCGGCACTCAATTTCGAGCATTACTGCTATTTCATCATGGTGGCGTTCAACGGTGCCGCCATCAGTTTCATTTCGCAGAACTACGGGGCGGGCAATCTCCTGCGCGTGAAGCGCACATATATAATATGTATGTCGCTCTGCATCGTGCTGACAGCGGCGTTCAACACTCTTTTCGTGTGGCAGCACGACGCCTTCCTCCATCTGTTCTCCTCCGACGAAGCGGTGTGCGCCTACGGAGCAAGGCGCATGGAGATAGTCCTCGCCGTGCAGTTCCTTGCGTGCAGCTATGAGATTTCGGCTGCCGCCATGAGAGGACTGGGAAGGTCGGTGCTCCCCACCCTACTCATGCTTTTCGGCACCTGCGTGCTTCGCATAGTGTGGGTGTATGCGGTGTGTCCCGTCTGGAAATCGTTCGACACGATAATGCTGGTCTACCCCATTTCGTGGGTCATCACGGGCATCATGGTATGCACCGCCTTTGCCGTCACGATGAAAAAAACTATAAATAAATTTTCGTATGACGCAAAAAACTCTTACCTT
>CAVGQS010000168.1:735-4448 GCA_963631415.1 Lactococcus garvieae
TTAGAACAAGAAAGCGACTGACAATAAATCAAATAACACATATTATCAAATGACAAAAGCAGAAATCATCAATGTGATTGCCGAGAACACCGGTTTGCAGAAGAAGGACGTCTCCTGCGTGGTGGAGGCTTTCATGGAAACCATCAAGGACAGTTTGCTGACGAAGAAAGACAATGTCTATCTGCGCGGCTTTGGCAGCTTCATCATCAAGCACCGTGCAGCAAAGACTGCAAGAAACATCCTGGCAAAGACCACAATGCGCATTGAGGCTCACGACCAGCCCAGTTTCAAGCCTTCGAAGAGCTTCATCGAGGAGATGAAGAACGCCACAATGAAATAAGGCGTGTTCGAAAAACAAGCAAAAAGGATATTCATAAAGTAAAACAAATAAACATTTAAAGCTATGCCAAACGGAAAGAAAAAAAAGGGACATAAGATGGCTACGCACAAGCGTAAGAAGAGACTGAGAAAGAACAGACACAAGAGCAAGTAGCACTCTAGGTGTCACCTCTTTAATCGTTTGAGGTTCAAATAAAGTCTAAGGAGCAAACTTGGCGGTCAAACATTTAACAAAAGACTTCAAGTTTGCTCCTTGCGGTAATTAAGACGGGAGACGGAAATCGTTAGTGATAGACAAAAGTAAACGGTCTCTGTCTTTTGTTAACAAAATTGTAAAGTAGTGCTGGAGATTTTTGCTCCGTCACAGTTAAAGACAACACGAGACCGAAAAATGAGCAGCGAAATTATAATTGACACCCGAAAGACGGAAATAAGCATTGCTCTCCTTGAAGACGGAAGACTGACAGAATTCCAGAAGGAGGAGTTGCAACAATCTTATTCGGTCGGCAATATGTATATTGCAAAGGTAAAGAAACTTATGCCGGGTTTGAACGCTTGTTTTGTAGACGTCGGACATGAGCGTGATGCTTTCCTCCACTTTCTTGATTTGGGACAAAACTATTGCTATTATCAGAAATATCTCAAACAACTAAGAAGCAACAAGAGGGTCGTGCCGATCAGCAGGGCGGCAACGCAACCTGTTCTGGAGAAAGACAAGTCCATCCAGGACGTTTTGAAAGTCGGTGACGAGGTTCTTGTGCAAATTGCAAAAGAACCTATCTCGACCAAAGGGCCGAGAGTCACTTGTGAACTTTCTTTCGCTGGCAGGTTTTTAATCCTTATGCCGTTTGACAACAAGGTGTCGGTATCGGCAAAAATACGTTCGGCAGCAGAGCGGAAACGTCTCATGCAGATTATTTCAAGTATTTTGCCAAACAATTTTGGAGTGATAGTGCGTACTGTTGCAGAAGGGAAAAAGGCGGCAGAACTGGACTGCGAACTGAAAACGTTGATAAAACATTGGGAAACTACCGTGCAGAACGTTCGAAAGAGTTCAAGGTTGCCAAAGCTTGTCTATGAAGAAACAAGTCGTGCTGTAGGTCTGTTGCGGGATTTGTTCAATCCTGATTTTGAGGCTGTCCATGTAAACAATACCAACACATTTAACGAAATAAAGGATTACTTAAAAGTCATTGCGCCAGGAAAAGAAAATATTGTAAAATTGTATAATGGACAAATACCAATTTTCGATAAGTTTTCAATTACCAAGCAGATAAAATCCTCATTTGGTCGTGCGGTAACGTTTAAACACGGCGCATACCTTATTATTGAGCATACAGAGGCATTACATGTAATTGATGTCAACAGTGGTAACCGGTCAAAAAATTCTGAAAACCAGGAAACAGGTGCTCTTGACGTGAATATTGGCGCCGCGGACGAAATTGCTCGGCAGCTAAGGTTGAGAGATATGGGCGGGATAATAATTGTTGATTTCATAGACATGACTCAGGCGGACCATCGGGAACAGCTATACAAACACATGGTAGAGTTGATGAAAAAAGATAGGTCGCGTCACAATATTTTGCCGCTAAGCAAGTTCGGGCTGATGCAAATTACCCGACAAAGAGTTAGGCCCGTTATGGATGTTGAGGTTGAGGAAACCTGTCCGTCATGCTTTGGTACGGGGCATATAAAATCAAGTATTTTGTTTACAGATGTGTTGGAACGAAAGTTGAAGACTCTTGTTATGGAGTTAAATTATAGCAAATTGAGACTGTATGTTCATCCGTTCGTTTATGCGTATATAAACCAAGGCCTTCTGTCGCTTAAAAAGAAATGGAAGATGAAATATGGACTAGGAATAAGAATAGTCCCAGATCAAAGCCTTGCCATGTTGCAATATCGATTTGTTGACAATCACGGAAACGAAATAGACATGAAAGAAAAACATGATTGACAGAAGTATAAAAGTTTCCTATTTTATTTGGCTCGATTATAATATTGGCCAAAAGCTCTCTCTAAACACGGAAATTAAATACTACCAAACATGGCAATAGCGGAAGACAAAAAAATAACGAGCGTTCACAACCCAAAGATAAAGCAACTGCTTCTGCTTCAGCAAAAATCATCCGAAAGGCGCAAAAATAATTTGTTTGTTGTAGAAGGGCGACGAGAATTGTTGCATTGCCTTGAGGCAAAATATGAAATAAACAGTGTGTTTTGCCTCCAGAACATAAAAGCTGGCATCGTCAGAATTCTTGATGACGGAGTAGATGTCTATGAGGTGACGCCAGAAGTTTACTCTAAGATAGCCTATAGAGGCACTACCGAAGGGGTCAGCGCTATAGTCAGAAGCAAAACCATGTTTCTTGACGACATCAAAAATGTAGGAGCTCCCTTGCTTGCCGTTTTAGAAAGAGTTGAAAAACCTGGCAATCTCGGGGCTGTCATGCGCAGTGCCGATGCTTCGGGAGTTGATGCGGTAATAGTGTGCGATCCATTGACAGATATCTATAATCCAAACTTGATACGAAGTTCCGTAGGCGCTGTTTTTACTGTTCCGTGCATCACATGTACTTCTCAAGAATGTGTCGCGTGGTTGAAACGCAACAACATTCAGATTCTTACGGCGCAGCTTCAAAATTCAAAACCATATTACGAGTTTTCCATGCTTTCTGGCACGGCTATTGTGATGGGAACAGAATCAACTGGTTTGACCGACATATGGCGCAATGCGGCAGACGGACATGTTCGCATCCCGATGTTGGGAAAGTCGGACTCTCTAAATGTGAGTGTCAGTGCAGCCATATTGATGTATGAGGCTGTTCGACAACGTGCCGCATTAAGTTTAAAACAAAATAGTAACGAATAACATTGCCAAATGATACAGAAAAGAACAAATTTCGGAAGTAGGTTCGGCTTGATAATGGCAGCAGCTGGCTCTGCTGTTGGACTGGGAAACATTTGGAGGTTTCCCGTAGAAACAGGAAACAACGGGGGCGCTGCATTTATCCTTGTTTATATTGCTGCCGTCGCTCTGTTTGGAATTCCGTTAATGGTGGCGGAATTTTTCGTGGGACGCTATGCTCGCTCAAACACAGCCACTGCATATAGAAAGTTGTCTATCAGCCCGTTCTGGGGTAACATAGGTTTTATATGTGTTGTGGGCGCGACTCTGATATTGAGTTATTATATTGTTGTTGCCGGTTGGGTTTTGAAATACTTGTTCTATTCGGTTGATGGTACCTTGGCGCAAATCTTCCGTTCCTCCGATTCAACGAGTTACACTACCCTATTCCAAAATTTTGTTTCTGACGAATGGTCTCCGGCTATTTGCCTGGTTTTGGTTTTGTTGATGAGTCACTGCTCTATCG
>CAVGQS010000169.1:0-4413 GCA_963631415.1 Lactococcus garvieae
GGTAGGCTGTAACAAACCCCGTGTTTACTACTAGATTGGATGTAATGGAGAACACCGCCCTGCGCCCAATTAGGTTCACAAGCAAGTCTTGGGTGAAAACCACTTTACCCAAGGCTGTGCGCATGGCTCCCTCCAAAGTCTTCAGAACAATGTTATGGCGCAGTCCTTCTTGGTATTGAGATTGGAGACGGCTGTCAACGGTTCTAATTCTGCGAGAAATCTTGCGTATCTTCCTTACGTATAGTTTGCTCAGCACGAGAAAGAACGGAATCACAATAAGCACGAACAACGACAATTTCTTGTCCATAAGATATAGGAAAATGAAAGCACCGCAGAACTGCACTGCCACAACGAAGAAAGATGGCAAGGTGTCAGTTACGAAACTGACAATGGTGTTTACATCTTTTTCAATTCTGTTGATAAGGTCGCCGCTGTGGTATTTGCGCAAAGGTAGCCATGAAGCCGACAAGGCATGCTTGAACACATCAAACTGCATTTTGTTTGTGGCCTTCGCACTGAGCATGGTGTTGACCCACGTCCTCCATGCTGCTACTGCCAGCTGCAGTACCATTGTAATCACAAGCAGGATTATGGCATTCCTTAACGAAAAACGGTCGCTAGCGCCGGTGGCAATGTCTATAGTCTGCTTTGTTGTCCATACAAACAGAAATTCAAGTGCCACGATGACAAGCCCTGCTACAAGATTGTTGGCAGACTGGAAACGGTTATCTTTTAGTCCTCGCCAGACGAGCGTCAGTATATCACGATTTAACTGTTTCAGTAGTTTCATCTGTCTTTTCAGCGTTTGTCTGCTCCCCAAAGCATCTTGTTGCGTAGTGTGTCGAAAAAAGAGTGATCCAAGGAACGTACTATGTTGATGGAATACGGAGCCTTGGTAATTTCCATCGTTGTTGTGTCCTTGAAACTTGTGCTTCTGCCGTCAATTGCAACCATGAAGTTTTTTGAACGGCTTTTGACTTCCAGCCTAATCTTTACATTATCGTTGAGCACCAGTGGACGGATTGATAGACTATGGGCGGCAACAGGGGATATTATTATGGATTTAGAGTCTGGTGAAACGATGGGGCCGCCTACACTCAGCGAATATGCAGTTGACCCTGTCGGTGTGCTCACTACCAATCCATCAGCCAAGTATGTCGCAAGATATTTTCCGTTAACATAAGTGCTGATATCAATCATCGATGAGATGTCATGCTTGAGAACTGCTATTTCATTAAGTGCAAACGGACTGACATGTTGGTTTTCACCGTCAAAACTGCACTGCAACAACGACCTTTCCTCAAGCCAATATTTGCCAGAAAACAAGTTCTCAAAGAACAGTCTTGAATCTTGGGGCGTTACCTCGCTTATGAAACCAAGCCTTCCTGTATTGATTCCCACAACAGGAATATTGGTCTTGACTACCTGCTGGGCGGTTTTCAAAAAAGTACCATCACCGCCAATGCTCAGCGCGAAGTCTACAGAATTGTCTATATGCTCAAACTGCTCGTAGTCGTCTACGTTTAAGTCGGTATTATTTTTCAGAAAGGCAGCGAACTCGCGTTCTATCATAATTTTGCCTCCCATGTCTAGGATGTTGCTTATGACTTCGCGAATGTTTGACGACTTCTTTGTCTGAAACACATTGCCGAACAAGGCAAAAGATAAGGTTGTGTGGCTCACGTAAAAAACTATTTGTCGTATTTTTAGCAAATTTAGTATTTTTCTTCCTTAGATTTTGTCTTTTCTTAGTAATTTTACATGGTCTAAACTACGAACAACATCTATTTCTCTGATCATGACTAAACTAAGTGTAAACATAAACAAGATCGCAACTCTTCGCAATGCAAGGGGCGGTAACAACCCTGATGTGTTGAATGTTGCCCTTGACTGTGAACGGTTCGGAGCACAAGGGATAACTGTTCATCCCCGCCCAGATGAAAGGCATATACGACGTGCGGATGTCTATGCGCTCCGTCCAGCCCTTACTACCGAATTCAACATTGAAGGATATCCATCAGAAGATTTCCGCAAACTTGTACTTGACGTTTGTCCCACACAGGTCACTCTAGTTCCGGATTCCCCTGACCAGCTGACCTCCAATGCCGGATGGGATACAGTTACCAACAAGAGTTTTCTTACGGATATCGTCGCGGAATTCAAGGAGAAAGGCATACGCACTTCTATTTTCGTTGCCGCAGATATAGCAATGGTTGATGGCGCGAAGGCCACTGGGTGCGACAGAATTGAGCTCTACACCGAGCCTTACGCGTCACACTACGCAGAAGACCGGGAGTCTGCACTTGCCCCCTTTGTTGAGGCAGCTGTTCATGCGCACAAGATTGGGCTGGGGCTCAATGCTGGCCATGATTTGAGTTTGGCTAACTTGAAATTCTTCCACCAGCAGATTCCTTGGCTTGACGAGGTAAGCATCGGGCATGCCCTTATTTGCGACGCCTTGTATCTGGGTCTTGAAAACACGATACATCAATATCTGGAACAATTGAAGTAATGCACCGCTGTATTGTTTTTCCACTGTTATGCGCAAGCATTACGCACGGGCTGAAAAACACTGACGCGGCACGTAAACTTGCGGACATGCCGACAGACCAAAAAAAATAATATGCAAACAAATCAATTCTGATACCAATATCTTCGTGCTGCGTTCCTTTCCACTAGACAAAATGAGATGTCAGGCAACTTTAGCTATTTGATTGCGGTATTAACTGAAAACATATTCCAATAGACTATAAAACTACACATTAACATGAAAAAAGCAGTCGTATTTATTGCAGATGGTTTTGAGGAAATCGAAGCCCTGTCCGTAGTTGACATTCTACGCCGTGGCGGGGTAGAGGTAAACATGATGTCGGTAACTGACGACCCGTATGTTTCTGGAGCACACGGAATAGAAATACTTACCAATGCTATCAACGAATACGAATTGACAGACGAAGACATGATTGTGCTGCCTGGCGGACTGCCAGGTGCCGACAATCTGCGCAATTCTCCGCTTGTCTGCGAAGCAGTAAAACAGTTTGTCGCTCAAGACAAATACGTGGCAGCCATTTGCGCAGCTCCGTATGTTCTGGGACAACTGGGTGTTCTCAAAGGGAAAAAGGCAACATGCTATCCCGGCTTTCAGAAACATTTGGAGGGAGCGGAATACACTGAAGCTGACGTTGAGGTAGACGGCAAGATAATTACTGGCAATGGCCCCTCGTCTGCTACAAAATTCGCACTTGCTCTTCTAACCGTACTAGAGGGAAGTGAAAAGGCAAAACAAGTGGCGGAAGGAATGCTGGTCACCAAACAATAAGTCGGGATACAGACTTCAAGACATGGATAAATACGTCATAATAGTAGCAGGCGGCCAAGGCTTACGTATGGGCAGTCCCTTGCCCAAACAGTTCCTGCTGCTTAACGGCTTTCCGGTCATATTTCATACAGTCGAGAAGTTTTCAAAAGCATTGCCAGGAATCCGAACAATTGTTGTCTTGCATCCCGACTACATTTCATATTGGCACCAACTAAAGGAGAAATTTTCTTTCGACTGTGAGTGTACGCTGTGCGCAGGAGGATCGGAGCGCTTCTTTAGTGTCAAGAACGGACTAGACACAATAGGCACAGACGAAGCCCTAGTCGGCATACACGACGCCGTTCGGCCATTAGTAAGCGCTGATGTAATTCGCCGATCATATTCAGAAGCGGAAAAGAGTGGGGCGGTAGTGCCTGTCGTTTCTGCCACCGATTCTGTCCGTCTTGTGGACGACCGAGGAGATTCGCAGACAATTGACCGGTCACGAGTACAGCTGGTCCAGACCCCGCAGGTATTCAGACTTTCGCTGCTGCGCAAGGCTTATTCGCAACCATATACTGCCATGTTTACTGATGACGCATCCGTTGTAGAAGCTTCAGGACATCACATTTCACTTGTTAACGGAAATCGGGAAAACATAAAACTCACAACCCCAATCGACCTCAAGTTGGCAGAACTGGCAATGAAACAAACTCGATAGCATTTCCGAGTCAAAGGCATACAGGGCAGAATTCCAATTGTGGAATCCAGCCCTTATTTTATCTCATAAAAAAGTATTAGCGGACGACATGTAATATGGTAGTGGCATAAAGCAATAAGCAATGTACTAACACCTCAAACTTTTTCATCGCTGTCTGCTAAAACCTTCTATGAAATTTGCGTTTTGCGTATTGTGGCATACACGGCGGGACGTACTTTTCGTAAAATTCAGCGATTTTGTATATAATTCTTTTTCAGCGGGTTAAGGTTGGCACACACATAAGATTATTTTGGAAGCACTTGAGCGATTGAAAACAAGGACTTAAATTTTTTTTGAAGCCACTTAACGAAGCTCAAGTCGCCTGAAGCTTGCGACGTCTCCGCCGATACGCTGC
>CAVGQS010000170.1:0-4357 GCA_963631415.1 Lactococcus garvieae
GTGTATATCTCTTCGCCTTGTGCGGTAGACATGCCTTTGCGTTTGCCCGAGAAACTGAAACTTTGGCATGGACTGCCGCCGCAAAGAAAGTCCGGCACACCATATTTCTGCACCAGTTCGTCCACGTTGATGTCGGACACCGAACCCACTTGTATCATGTCGGGAAAGTTCTGCTTTTCCGCCTTGATGGCGTGCTTGTCAATCTCGCTGCTGATGAACGTGCCGACTGGTATTCCGAGTTCTTTGAGCGTGATGCTCGCGCAGCTCATGCCGTCAAAGAGCGACCACACATTGATAGGTCTGCCGAAGTCCGGCAGGAAAGACCAGCAGTGCTTGATTGTGTCGCATTGCCAGCCGTTGCCGTCCTGCTTGTAGTGTTGCGAGTCGCTGATGCCGTCCCAGTTGTACCAGTCCGGCACGCCTTGCAGTCGGTCGCACTCAGTTGGTGTCAGCCTCCTGATGGCAGCGATGTACTTTACTCCGTTAATCTCCATCTCAACGCCTTGCTTGTCCTCCGGCATTCTGCCGCGAAAATCGTTGAGCTGCTGTTCTCTTACCTTGCGGTAGAGTTCCTTTGCCTGTTGGTTCTTGTCATTCATTTTCGTATATTTCTAAAATTGTTGTTGCATTGGCGTTTCTGGTCCCGAAGGTTGCTTCCAGTCTTGTGGTTAGCGTACCAGTCTGCCCCCCCCCCTCCATTCGGAGAAAATCGTAAAATGTATTTCGGTGTAGTGTTGATGCCGCAAAGCACGCCTATTGCTCTCATTTTTCAAACATTTTTAATGCGAATGGCTGGTCTGGCCTTTTGCCGATTTGGTTCGGTCGCAGAAGGCTTTTTGCCTTGTCTTGCCCCCCCCTAAAATTAGCACCCTTGCCAGTCTTGGTCGGATAGATTATTACTTGTCTCATACAATTCAAAGATTAGTGTTGTGCCATTGGCGCAAAAGCCTTTATGCATGGTGGCGAGCAAGGCAAAGGCTTTGCCCCCCCCCTGGGCTATATTTCTCGCCATGCGGTTAACGCTTTTGTCTGTTCTCATATATCTCCATTATGTGCGGAAGTCCATACGATGACGTTCTGTGCGCCTGTAGTGATTGTCGGAATCTTGCCCCCCTATGGCAGTTGGCGGGTGCTTGTAGCCTTGGATAATGGGTATCTTCATTGTGCTAAAACCCGAGTATTTGTTTCTTGTGCAGCTTCTTCGCCTCGTCTAATATGCCGTTCAATGCCTTGCAGAATGTCCTTGATGACGATGCCGCGGTCTTCGGGTTGCGGTATGTCCGTCTGATAGCGAGGCCATTCAAACGGGTCGTTGTTGACCTCATCAAAGAACGAAGTTGTGCCGAGGTCTCTTACTTTCATGTTGTCTCGTTGTTTAGGTTGTTTTCTTGTTCATCTCCCTGCACCACACGCAAGCCGTGCCGTATGGCTGTTGCCTCCCTGCGTGCAGAGCGTTTCGTTTGGCTGTCCCAGTAAACGCTCTGTGGGTCTCCCTGCACGGCAAAGTAGTTGCGCTTTTTAATCATCGCATACTTATGTGCGCGAGCCGTATGGCTAAGAGGTTTAACTGGCATGTAAAGTTTGGTGTGCCTTGTCAATACAAGTTCCTGCCTCCTGCGCTCCTTCTGTATGAGTTTTTTGCGTGCCTCCGAGCGTTTCTTCATTAGCATTTTATATCTCCGTGGGTTGTCCTTTTTGAGCTGGAGCAATGGGTGGAAGCCCTCTGTCCGTTTCTTGCGCGCGCCCTCTCGACACGCCTCGCTCAATGGCTTTCCCCGAAGGGAGTCGTAGTAGCCGTTCTTCTCGCACGTTTTCTTGACGTTGCGCGCTTGGATTTTGCGCACCGCTTTAAGGTCTTTCGTCAGTCCGTATACACGTTTGAATCGTTGCAGGGTGTTGAGGCTAATGCCGAACCACGTCATCAGTTGCAGGTTGGTGTGCTTGGGGTATTTCTCGATGAACTTTTTTTGCAGTTCGCCCTCCAGATAATACTGCATTGTCCCGGTTTTGGGGTGCGGCCGCATAGGCACTTGCCATTTGGCTTTCTTTGTCGGTTTCTTTGGTGTTGTCGTCCAGTTCATGGTTGTGTCGGTTTTTCGGTTTCGTCCTGCTGCAGGTCGTAGGTTATGTTTACCGCCAAGAGGTTGCCCTGCTCATCGTGTTGGAAGTCTGCCTTGCGCAAGAGCATTCCGTCTTTGGCTGTGGCATCGTAGATGGCTTTAAATATCCATCGCAGTGAGTCGGTTGTCATCTGGTTTGGTTTCATTTTAGCTTGGCTTTAAGTTCTTTTTCTCTTTGGATTGCCATTTGCTCTATTTCGCTGACGCAGTCTGCATCGTGTTGGCGGCAAGCTCTCATGTGCGTCCACGCCTTGGTAACGGCCACTATCAGGTCTTCGTAGGCTTTGTCTGAAAGGTCGGAGTCTGGCATGAACATTTCAATTATTGAGTTAACGCTGTCCGCAAGCAGGTGCAGTCCGTCCTCTTTGTCGGCGCGTATGTTCTTGCATACCACCGTTTGCAGCGCGGAAATGCTGCGGGTCAGCTCCACCATGCGGCTCAGTTTACGTCTGGTGTCGTGGCGCGAAACGTCTCCCACCTTGCGGCATGCTGCGCGAAGGTCAACCAGAACGGAGTCAAGGCAATCCGCCAGAGTTTCGGAAAGGTTGCTGAGGTAGAGAATGCGGTAGAGGTCGACAGCGGTGCGCTTGCGCTCTTCTGGTGTCATCGGTTTCAGTTCCATGGCGTTCAGTTTTTGGTTGTTTCTGATTTCGGAAGAAAGTCTTCGCATGCCGGGCGCAAATCACGCACCTTGTAATAGCAGAGCTTGCCAGCGTTAGCTCCGTGTGTCAGTATGCCGCAATCCCCGACTTTGGTCTTGGGCTTCAGCTCGCACGCAAAGTTGATTGTGTGAGCGGTTACGGGCAGCTGCTTGCAGTATCTGCAATTACGGCAGCGTTCGCCTGCCACTTTACGGCCAAGGGTCTGTTTGTCTCTTACTTCGATAAGCCCGCCAGCCACTATGGCTCGGCAGTTGTCCGGCACTATGTATGTGCCTTTGGGTAGTTTTCTCGGTTTCATGATTATGCTCTTTTGGTTTGTAAAACTTTTTCGCATGGCGGTATGGCTGCGTGAGTCACATAGCGGTTAAGTCGTTGGCAGTAGCGTCCGTTGATGCCCCAGTGCGCGGTCGGGCAGAGGCTGCATTTACTTGGGTTGGTGTCGTTGTGTTTCATGTTGGTGCGTGTGTTTGGTTTGAAATTTCGTTTCTGAGAGGACTTTTTCTGTTCAGACTAACAATCCCCCACGTTTGGGGTGAAAGCCGCTGAAAGCAGTGTTAAAATGCGTTTTAGACCCTATACGAAGTTGTCCGGAATATTATCCTGTCCATCATTTCGTTGAAGCGGTCGGCAATGCGGTCTCGGTACTTCTCGCGGATTTCGGTTGGCTTGAGGTTGGTAGTGATGACCGTGAGCAGCTGTTCGTTGTAGCGGTGGGAGAGCAGGTCAATGACCGGGTTTAGCACGTTGCCGTAGTCAAGTATTTCGGTTGGCTCTAAGCCAAGGTCGTCAATGCCGAGCATTGGCTTGTGGCAGTAGTTGCGGTAGAGCTCGAAGTTGTCCTTGTTGAGCCTTGCTATTTCCCTTGCGTCTACGATAGGCAGTCCTATGCGGTTGCCGCTCTCGTCCTCGCTCACATAGTTGAGCAGAGACTGAATGGCTCTCATCAGCGTGGTCTTGCCGTTGCCGGGCGTGCCGCACATGAGCAGGCCGAACTTGTTGCGCTGGGTCAGCCAGTTGGCTGCCGCCGTGATGTATTCGTCCATCTCCAGACTTTGTCGGTAGTTGCGGTTGCGGTAGGACACTTCGGCCATGACCGCGGCGGTGAGCATGTCCTTGACCTGCCCGGGCAGATAGGGCAGGCTAAAACGCGCCCTCGTAGTCCTCCGCTTTAGTAGCTGTGACTTCAGCGCCTCTACGTTTATCTTGATTGTTGCGTCTATTTGTCTCATCTTGTTGTTGTCGTTTTTCAAATTGGATTTGTATTCTCAGCCAGTCGCAGAAGTGGCGTTTGGTGTCGGTTAGGTTTCGGTGCTCAGTGCCCCGGCACTTTAGGTCGAGCGCAAAGTCGTTGAGCCGTTTGGTCAGTTCGTCTGGCGAGAGGCGGAACTTCATGGCCATCTGCTCCAGCCATAAGGGAGAGGTTTTGAGCTCCGCAATGTAGTCGGGGGTCTCTTCCCTCGCGCACGCGCGCTTTATTGTCGTTGATGATGATATATTATATTCTTTCCCTTCTTTGTTTGTGTGAGCTATGGTGTGAGGTAGGGTGTGAGCTATGGTGTGAGTTATGGTCTGAAC
>CAVGQS010000171.1:0-1664 GCA_963631415.1 Lactococcus garvieae
ATGAAATACCGCTATCTTGACTTGCGCCGCAGCTGTGTCAGAGCCAATCTCGAATTGCGTCACAAGTTTTGTCTTGCAGTCAGGAGTTTTTTGGACTCAAAGGGATTCCTTGAAATCGAAACGCCGGTATTGGTAGGCAGTACTCCCGAGGGAGCGCGCGACTTCATCGTTCCCTCACGCATGAATCCAGGTCAGTTCTATGCCTTGCCACAAAGTCCCCAAACGCTAAAACAGCTTCTGATGGTTGCAGGAATGGACAGATATTTCCAAATTGTGAAATGTTTCCGTGACGAGGACTTGAGGGCTGACCGCCAGCCAGAATTCACGCAGATAGACTGCGAAATGAGTTTTGTAGAGCAAGATGATATCATTAAAACCTTTGAAGAGATGACAAAATATCTCTTTAAAGAGGTAAGAGGGTGTGATTTAGGTGAAGCTCCGTTTATTCGGATGCCTTGGATAGAGGCGATGACGCGGTTTGGAAGTGATAAACCTGATATGCGTTTTGGAATGGAGTTCGTAGAACTGATGGACGTTCTCAAGGGTACCGGAACATTCGGAGTGTTCAACGAAGCAGAATATATAGGCGGTATATGTGCACCTGGATGTGCTTCCTACACTCGCAAACAACTTGATGAGCTGACTAATTTTGTTAAGAGCCCGCAAATCGGAGCTAAGGGCTTAGTATATGCGAGAGTTCAAGACGACGGCGCAATAAAGAGTAGTGTTGACAAATTCTACTCACAAGAAGCGCTTGCTGCAATGGCACGCAAAATGGGTGCCACATCAGGTGACCTAATCCTAATTATAAGCGGGCCCGATGCCATGAAGGCACGCAAGCAATTGTGCGAGCTCCGTCTCGAAATGGGCAATAGATTGGGACTACGCGACAAAAACAAGTTTGCCTTGCTATGGGTAGTAGATTTCCCTATGTTTGAATGGAGTGATGAAGAACAACGCCTTATGGCGATGCACCATCCGTTCACAGCCCCAAAGCCTAGCGATGTGCCCAAGCTTGACACCGATCCTGCAAGCGTGTTAGCCGACGCCTACGATATGGTGTGCAACGGCGTTGAAGTGGGTGGCGGCTCAATCCGTATTCACGATGCTGTGCTACAAGCCAAGATTTTTGAGGTGCTGGGCTTTACTCCAGAGAAGGCTCAAGAACAATTCGGTTTTCTCATGAATGCATTTAAGTATGGTGCTCCTCCTCATGGAGGCTTGGCTTATGGCCTTGACCGTTTCGTAAGTCTGTTCGCAGGTCTTGACTCCATAAGGGATTGTATTGCGTTCCCCAAAAACAATTCAGGACGTGACGTGATGCTCGACGCACCGTCTGTAGTAGATCAGAAACAACTTGAAGAACTGGCTTTGTCAGTGAAACCTGTTGACTGCAAATAACAGCACGAAGAGCACAATTACAAAATGTTTGTTTGGCTGATACTATAAAAAGAAACGGTCATGTACACAACAGATGAATTAGAAGACAAGTTGATAGATTTGGCTTTTGCGGAAGATATCGGCGACGGAGACCATACGACATTGTGTTGTATTCCAGAAGACGCTATGGGCGCACAAAAACTCTTGGTAAAAGAAGACGGAATAATCGCAGGAGTTGAAGTTGCCCAAAAGATATTCCATAAATTCGACCCGACACTTGAGGT
>CAVGQS010000171.1:1674-4279 GCA_963631415.1 Lactococcus garvieae
ATGATTGCTGATGGCACTAGGGTAAAGGTTGGTGACATTGTATTCGTTACAAGAGGCAAGATTCGCTCTCTTCTTCAGACGGAACGGCTCATGTTGAATGTTATGCAACGAATGAGCGGAATCGCCACTACTACCGCCAAATATATGAAACTCCTTGAGGGTACGAAGTGCAAGGTTCTTGATACGCGCAAGACAACACCAGGAATGCGCATGCTGGAAAAGATGGCAGTAAAAATTGGCGGTGGCGAAAACCACCGTATCGGATTGTTCGATATGATACTGCTGAAAGACAATCATGTAGACTTTGCCGGAGGCATAACTAATGCCCTTGATAGAGCACAAGCATACCTGAAAGGACATGGCAAAAACCTTAAGATTGAGATTGAAGTTCGCAACTTCGATGAATTGAATGAGGCTTTGGCGCATGGTGGAGCTGACCGTATCATGTTGGACAATTTTACTGTTGATAACACACGCAAAGCTGTAGAAATTATAAATGGACGTACAGAAATCGAAAGTTCGGGAGGCATCACAATTGACACAATACGAAGCTATGCAGAATGTGGCGTGGATTTTGTCAGTGTAGGTGCGTTGACCCACTCTGTAAAATGCCTGGACTTGAGCTTCAAGGCAGTCTGACTCTATTTGCAAAACTAATGAAGAGTAGTTTTATAAGGAAACTATTGGTGGCGTTTGTTGCCACTACATGCCACACTGCAGCAGTGCTGGCTTGCACTAATATTATTGTAGGCAAGAAAGCGAGCAAAGATGGTAGCGTATTCGTAAGTTACAGTGCCGACAGCTATGGCGCATACGGTGTTATGCAGCATTTCAAGGCTGGAAAGCACCAAAAGGGCGAGAAACGAGTCATCAGGGACTGGGAAACAAACAAATATCTTGGGGAAATAGATGAGGCGAGCGAAACCTACAATGTAGTTGGCAACATCAATGAGCACCAACTTTCCATTGCCGAAACGACATTCGGGGGACGTGAAGAATTGGTAGACACAGCCGGTGTAATTGACTACGGCTCATTGATATATATTACATTGCAGCGTGCGAAGACCGCCAGGGAAGCCATTGAGATTATGGACAATCTGGTCCAGCGCTACGGATACCGGTCTGAGGGTGAGACTTTCTCTATTGCAGACCCTAACGAAGCATATATTATGGAGATGGTAGGCAAGGGCGGAAAGGAGCGCGGCGCCGTATGGGCTGCAGTCCGTATTCCCGACGATGCAATTTGTGCACATGCCAACCAAAGCAGAATTCACAAACTTTTCAAGTTGCCAAAATCGCAAGTTCTGTACTCAAAAGACGTTGTTTCATTTGCACGCAAGATGAAACTTTACAGCGGCAGCGACGAGGACTTTGACTTTGCAAATACATATTGCCCCCTTAACTTTGGAGGGGCGAGATCTTGCGAAGCACGCGTTTGGGCAATATACAACCGTTTCACAAACGGAATGTCTGCTTACTTTGACTACGCATCGGGTAACAACCTGAATGCCGAGCCACTGCCTCTTTATGTCAAACCAGACTCTTTGTTAGACTTCGACGCAATAGCTCTCGCGATGGGAGACCATTTCGACAACACGCCACTAGACATGACGAAGGATCACGGAGCGGGACCCTACTTAAGTCCGTACCGCCCACGTCCGCTGATGTGGGAGTATGAAGGAAAGAAATATTGCAATGAGAGACCTGTCGGAACTCAACAAAGCAGTTTTTCGTTTATTAGCCAAATGAGAGCAAGTTTGCCCAACCATATAGGCGGCATTTTGTGGTTCGCTAACGACGACGCCCACACATCTCCATATACTCCCGTATATTGCTGTGCGACAGAAGTCCCTTCGTGCTACACACTGAAATATGCCAACGCTGTCAGATTCTCAATGAAATCCGCTTTTTGGGTAGAGAACTGGGTTAGCAATATGGTTTACCCTAGATATTCTCTGATATACCCTGATGTCAAAAATGCTCTGCGCGAACTGCGCGACAAGCATTTGTCGTCTCAGAAGGATATAGAACTGTCCGCAGAATCTCTTTCCGTAAGAGGCCCGGAAGAAGCTATTACCTTTCTCACAAGTTACTCAACTAAAATGGCGGACGAGATGATGAAGAAATGGATAGAGTTGGGCTGGCATCTTGTAGTGAAATACAATGACATGGTGGTTAAGCCAGAAAAGCCAGATGGCACTTTTGAAGTATTGTCCGAAGGGACAGACACAATTATGGCAAAAGTAGTCAACCCAGGTTATCCAGAAGCCACGAAGAAAGAGATAATCAAAAGTACTGGCAGCAGGTTCCTCGCACAATAAGACTTGCTTTGCAACTTGCCGGAACACAATTCTAAAAAATATCACATAAATAAAGCAGATAATGCACCTTGTTTGCGCAAACAAATCTAATTATAAATACTATGACAGAACAAGAGACTCTAATCAAGAAATGCTCGGAGACTGCTGAAAAATGGCTCTCTTCGTCATTTGACGAACAAACGCAGAAAGAAGTTAAAGACATGCTTGACGCAGAAGACAAGTCTGCCCTGATTGACGCTTTCTATAAGAATTTGGAATTCGGAACAGGTGGCCTTCGCGGCATA
>CAVGQS010000172.1:0-4216 GCA_963631415.1 Lactococcus garvieae
TGAGTACACCATGTGGAAAGACTCTGTACAGCACAGCCTTTTACATTTCGGAACCCCTCTTACATATAAACAGTCATTCAACGCTTCGTGGAAAGTGCCACTAAACAAATTTCCCTTGTTTAAGTGGGCTTCCGTAGACATGTCGTATGACTCACAGTACGCTTGGGACAGAGGAACTACGCTCAGCGACGGGTCAACACTAGGAAATACCATCAACATGTCACGCAACATGAAGTACAACAGCCGATTACAGTTAGAAGAATTGTATAACCTTGTGCCTTTCCTCAAAGAAACAAACAAGTATTTTGCTTCGCAGTCAAAAGGACGTTCTTCTCGTGACAAAGCCAGCCGAAACTCCAATAAAAAGAATGGCGCTAGTGATAATTCGAATGCCAAGAAAACTTTTGAAAAAGAAATACAGTTACAAGTCGACTCTACATTGACGCTAAAGCACAACCAACGCACAAAGCGTCTGAAAGTTGTAGCCATCAAACAGGACGGCAAACGCTATATACTTAAATACAAGCCAATCAATAACAACGCCATAACAATACTGTCGAAAGATACAGTGAAACTAAAAGTGTCCATACAACCAGCCAAGCCTATTGAGCAGCAAGGCTGGTACAAAGTAGCGCGTAGTGTGGCGCGTGGCGCAATGATGTTACGTAATGTCAATGTTAGTTACTCAAACAGCTACAACATGTCTTTGCCTGGATTTTTGCCTAACGTAGGCGACTTTTTTGGTCAGCGTTCTGGCCATGGTTCACCAATGGCACCGGGTCTGGACTTTGCTTTTGGCTTTGTGAACGATGGGTATATTGATAAAGCCCTCGATAGAGGATGGCTGTTGAACAACGACAGCGTTTCGACTCCTGCGGTTACAAACAACAACGAAAACCTTCAGATTACAGCTACCATTGAACCTATACCCAATTTCAAGATTGATTTAAATGCAAGTAGAACTGTTTCAAAGTCAAAAAACATACAGTACATGTATTCCGGGCATCCAATGACACAATCTGGCTCTTTTCAAATGACAACCATCAGCATTGCTACGGCCTTTTCTTCGCCGGGTGATGCCAACAATGGATATCGCAGTTCCACGTTCAACAAATTTGTAGAATACCTAGACGCATTTCAGCAGAGGGTAGAAAATAGATATGAGAATGTTGTTTATCCGTCCAACACGTCTCTTGCAGGACAAACATTCAACCCTGAGAATGGAACCGTAAATAAGTATTCTTCAGACGTCATGATTCCAGCCTTCCTCGCAGCATATTGCGGAGGAAGCAAGAACTCCAGCCTCGACATCTTCCCCAGTCTGAAAAGATTGCTGCCTAACTGGAGAATTACCTATAATGGGTTGATGAGAATTCCTTGGTTCAAACAGTATTTCAAGAGCTTCTACCTAGAACACTCTTACAAAAGCTTGTATAGTGTCGGGGCTTATAACACCTATAGCAGTTTCCAACAGTATATGGGAGACATGGGCTTCATCACCGACGCCACAACTGGCAATCCTGTTCCGTCCAGCATGTATGATATCAGTACAGTTTCTATAAACGAAGCTTTTTCGCCAATCGTGGGAGTAAGCTTTACTCTGCGTAATGGAATCACAGGTTCTCTTAAATATAACAAGACAAGGGTAATAACCTTGAGCATGACCTCACAGCAGATTTCGGAAACTTACTCTTCTGATATTGTCGTTGGGGCTGGTTACAAAATTAACGACCTAAAATTGTTCAAGACGAAGAAGAAACGTAAGATTGTCAGTCGAAATAAAAAGAAAGCAGAAGAAGAGGAAACCGAGAACAGCAATGTTGGCACCATCAATAATAGTCTTAATATGAAAATGGACTTCTCTCTTCGTGATCAGAGTGCAATCAACCGCAATATTCTGACAGGACTTTCTCAGGCGACATCGGGAAACAAAGCCTTGAAGATAGCTTTTTCAGCAGAGTACACAGTGAGCAAAATGCTTACACTTTCCGCATACTACGATAGGCAGACAACGACTCCGTTGCTCACATCGTCATCCTACCCGACAACAATACGTGATTTTGGCATAGGAATGAAGTTCTCCTTAGCAAGATAAGAAGCGATTAATAGGGGATTGTTTTTCCGACTTGACTATGTATGACATCTTAGACCAGCGACTACAATTTCTGCCAGGAGTAGGCCCCGAAAAGGCTCGCATACTCCTTGATGAAGCAGAAATCAAGACGGTCAGAGATTTGTTGTTCTTCTTTCCTTTCAGATATGTTGACCGTTCCATAGTCTACAAAATTAACGAACTAAAAAGTGATATGCCTTTTGTGCAGTTAAAAGGCAAGATTACGGAAGTCGCAGAGGAAGGATTCGGAAAAACACGACGCTTTGAGGCCATCCTATCCGATGAGACGGGCAATATAAAACTTGTATGGTTCGCTGGCATTAACCACATTAAAAAGACAGTTGTTCCAGGGCGCGAGTTCTTGGTATTAGGAAAGCCGACCCTCTTCAACACGAGATTTAGCATGAGCCATCCAGAGATGGAAGAGATAAAGTCTGGGGCAACTGTAGACACGTCGCTTGGTTTACACCCTGTATATCACACGACAGAGAAAATGAAGCGCAAGTTCGTAACATCAAAGTTCTTGGAGAAACTGATTGTGTTCGTATTTCAGCAACTAGGTAATACGATGATATCGGAAACCTTACCTGGTAACATCTGTCGTGCAAACAACTTGATGCCGCTACACGAGGCTATAAGATGCATGCATCTGCCGCACAACATGCAAGAAGTGGGAAACGCTCAACGCAGGCACAAATTTGAAGAACTCTTTTTCCTAGAACTCAGCATAATGTCTTTGGCAAAAAGGCGTCGAGACAAAGCTCCCGGTTTTATACTAAACCAAATAGGATGGAGGTTTAAGGCTTTTTATCGTGACATACTTCCTTTTCAGCTTACCACTGCCCAAAAACGCGTCGTTTCGGAAATCAGAAACGACCTCTTCAGCGGTCGTCAAATGAATCGTCTTGTACAAGGGGATGTTGGTAGCGGCAAGACTATTGTAGCGATTTTGACCATGTTGTTGGTCTTGGACAATAGCTTTCAGGTCTGCCTGATGGCTCCAACGGAAATCTTGGCAGAACAACATTTCAAATCTATCTCCGGTATGCTGGAGCGTATAGGAGTTAAAGTAGAGTTACTGACAGGCATTGTAAAAGGAAAAAAACGCAAATCAATTCTAGAGGGACTGGCAAGTGGCGAAATAGACGTTATTGTGGGGACCCATGCCTTGCTGGAGGAAAAAGTCATATTTCATAATATTGGTTGCGCAATAATTGACGAGCAACATAGGTTTGGAGTAGAACAACGTTCCAAGTTATGGCGTAAGAATCAGCGCCCACCACATATACTTGTTATGACGGCGACCCCCATACCACGCACTTTGGCAATGACCTTATATGGGGACCTTGACGTAAGCGTTATAGACGAACTGCCGCCGGGTCGCAAGCCTATAACAACGTTGCACGTTTATGAGCAAAAGTTTTCTAATGTTGCCAGACTCATTTTGAGCGAAACATCAATAGGCCATCAGGTATACATTGTATATCCACTTATAGAGGGAAACGAAAAATTGGATTTGAAAAATCTAGAAGAAGGATACGAGGTAATTTGTAGAATGTTTCCGAATTTGAGTATAGGCAAACTGCACGGCAAAATGAACGACGCTGACAAAAACAGAATTATGGAGAGCTTTGCCGAGGGCGAGATTAAAATCCTTGTTTCCACCTCTGTAATTGAGGTCGGAGTCGACGTGCCTAATGCCTCCGTGATGATAATTGTCAACGCCGAGCGTTTTGGGCTGGCACAACTTCACCAGCTGAGGGGCAGGGTAGGACGTGGTGCAGAAAGCAGTTATTGTGTACTTGTGACAAGCCAGAAGCTAACAGAAAACACACGAAGGCGAATGGAGATTATGGTAAGCACAAGCGATGGATTTGTTATTGCCGAAGAAGACCTTAGGCTGCGCGGACCAGGTGACATTGAGGGAACACAGCAAAGTGGCTTGTTCTTTAATCTAAAAGTAGCTAATATCGTTCGTGACAATGACATTCTAGAACAAGCTCGCCAAGCGGCAAGAACAATGATAGAAAGCGACCCTTCCCGCTCTTTGCAACAAAATATGAACACATGGAAGCGACTCAAACAATTGCATGGTCATGATGT
>CAVGQS010000173.1:0-4208 GCA_963631415.1 Lactococcus garvieae
TGCCAATGCTATGACTGCATCGTGCGGAGAAATAAATGTAGCCGCTCTGAAACAACAGGACAACTGTACCTTAGTGGGTAAGGCAACGTATGGTGCGGCAAATTCTCTATGTGATAACGCTAATTTTGACAATATGGTTGGCTATGCTGGACAAATTGGTTCTGAGAACGGAAACTTCTATGCATACATACCATTCTGTCTGGATTCATTTTATGGGCTGGGCGTGATTGAGGGTACGGGCATTATGCCTGACATTGATATCCGCTACGATGCAGACTTGTTTAATTCCACCGGTTGCGACACTCAGTTGAATGCAGCATTGGAGTGCATTAGAAACGGGAAGTAAGTTGCGAAGAGCAGGTTGGCAACATTTTATTAGAAACATATGTTACATTTCAACTTATGAATAAAATTAAGCTGTTGGTTTTGATAGGAATACTGATGACTGTAGGCGACGCTATGGCTCAGTGGCGTGTTGGTGCTACCATAGGTGCAGTTAACAACCGACTGAGTATTGACACGCAGTATCAGTATGACTGGCGATACGATTCCCGGTGGGGTGTGCAGGCTGGTGTCAGCGGACAGTATGACGTCAATGACAGGTTTGGCATTCGCGCAGACTTGGCTTTTCAGCAACGAGGGTACACGCAACGTCGCACTGAGAAGTATGCATCCCCTAATAAAGGGCATTATCGGGATAACTATCTGACGCTCCCTGTAATGGCATCCTTCTCGTTTGGTGGAGAGAAGCTACGCGGTTTCCTCAATGCAGGTGTGTACGGCGGTTATTGGCTCTCGAGTCTTGTGAAGGGCGTGTCGTCAGACCCTGACAGGGTTGCTGATGGCTTACCTCCAGACAAATTTGAAGAGAGCGTAGACTTGAGCGGAGTGCCTTACCAGCGTTGGGATTTCGGCGGCATTGCCGGCGTAGGCGTAGAGTACAGGCTCTGCAGTCATTGGGCTGCACAGGTAGAAGCACGCTACTACTATAGCGTGATAAGCAAGAAGAAACAGTATCAGGCTACGAAAGACTATCAGTATAACAATCCTGTGTCGCTGACTGTCGGCGTGTATTATTCGTTCTGATCTGCTGTTGCCAGCTAAGCAAAGTCCGGCAAATAGGCGCTGCATGCAGTGTCTTTATGTAAGTTTGCGTTTTTACAGGAACATAAACCGTCAACTTGAATCTGAAAACGGCAGAGTAAACATTATTTTGCTTAAATTTGCATCACCATAACATACAAAACGGTCTAAACATGTCAAAATATCTCGTTGATGACAACCGCAAGGTTACGACGCTGCGGTTGAAGGAAATGAAAACGCAAGGCAAGAAGATTGCCATGCTTACAGCCTATGACTACACCATGGCAAAGATTATAGACGGTGCCGGCGTTGACGCAATTCTCGTAGGAGATTCCGCCTCCAACGTAATGATGGGCAACAAGACAACATTGCCTATTACGGTTGACCAGATGATTTGCTATGCCAAATCGGTAGTGAGGGGCGTGTCGCGCGCACTGGTTGTCTGCGATATGCCGTTTGGCTCCTATCAGGTAAATGCTACAGAAGGTGTTGCCAACGCCATAAAGATAATGAAGGAAACAGGTTGCGATTGCGTGAAACTGGAAGGTGGAGAAGAAATTGCCGAGACACTGAAGAAAATCATCGATGCCGGCATTCCCATCATGGGCCACCTCGGTTTGCGTCCGCAGAGCATCAACAAATACGGAACTTTCTCAGTCAGAGCAAAAGATAGTCAGGAGGCACAACAGTTGATGAAGGATGCTCATCTGCTTGAAGATGTGGGCTGTTGCTCTATTGTCTTGGAGAAAGTACCGGCAGAGCTGGCTGCTCAAGTCACACGCGAACTCTCTATTCCTGTGATTGGAATTGGTGCAGGGCATAAGGTAGACGGCCAAGTGCTGGTCTACCAGGACATGCTCGGCATGGACAATGGCTTTCATCCCAAGTTCTTGCGTCGCTATGCCGATTTGTCTTCTATCATAACAGATGCGGTAGGACAATATGTGACAGATGTGAAGAACGTGGCGTTTCCCAACGATGACGAGCAGTACTAAAGAAGAGTAACAGACCTTGGGATACGCAAGTTCTATGAAAATGCAGCTTAGGGACACTCAGTTCACGGAACTGATGAGACGGCGCATCTGCAATGTGTTGATTGTAGCAAACCCCTATGATGCGTTTATGCTTGAAGATGACGGGCGTGTTGATGAGAAAATATTTCAGGAATACACCCGCTTGGGGCTTAGATTCCCACCACGCTTCATTCAGGTCAGCACGCACAATGAAGCGGAGACCCACCTTGAGGAGGGTGGGATAGATTTGGTAATCTGCATGCCCTCCAGGTCTGCGAATGAGGCAGATGACGTGTTTGACACAGCCAAAAGCATCAAAGAGAAACATGAGGAAATCCCTATAGTCGTTTTGACGCCTTTCAGCCACGGCATCACGGCAAGGATGCAAGACATCGACTTGAGCATCTTTGAGTATGTGTTTTGCTGGTTGGGCAATACCGACTTGCTGATAACGATAATCAAGCTCATCGAAGACCGCATGAATATGGAGTATGACATCCAGGCGGGGGTTCAGATGATTTTGCTTGTTGAGGACAATATCCGTTTCTATTCCTCAATATTGCCTTCGCTGTATAAGTTCGTGTTGCAGCAAAGTCTGGAGTTTGCCACCGAGGCGCTCAACACCTCGCTTGAAACCCTCCGCATGAGAGGACGGCCCAAGATAGTGCTTGCGCGCAACTATGAAGAAGCGTGGGACATCTTTGAGAAGTTTGGCTATAATGCCCTGGGCGTCATTAGCGACTGCAAATTCCCCATGCATTTTGTGAAGGGCGCCAATCCTAAGGAGGAGGAAAAGGACGAGAATGCGGGGTTCAAACTGCTCAAGGCAATTAGGGAGAGAGACCCTTATGTGCCTTTGATACTCGACAGTTCACAAGAGAGCAATTGCAATAAGGCGTGGGAGTGTGGGTATCACTTCATAAACAAAAACTCAAAGAAGATGGAGCAGGACCTCAGGGAAGTTCTGCGAATGTATATGGGCTTTGGCGACTTTGTCTTCCGTGACCCAGTGACGAGGAAAGAGGTGGTGAGAGTCCACAATCTGCGTGACCTGCAGAACCAGATTCTGACAGTGCCCAGCGAGTCACTGCTGTGGCATATACAAAGAAACAATATTAGCCGATGGCTGAGTTCGCGTGCTCTGTTTGGCCTGTCTGACTTCCTGAAAGGAGTGCTGTGGTCGTCCCTGCAAGACATTGACACCCACCGGCAGATTATCTTTGATGCCATCGTGGCGTATCGCAAGATGAAGAACAAGGGCGTTGTTGCGATTTTCCAAAAAGACAGGTTCGACCAATACAGCAACTTTGCCAGAATAGGAGAGGGGTCGTTGGGCGGCAAAGGGCGCGGCTTGGCTTTTCTTGACCACATAATGAAAAAACATAACGAGTTGAACGATGTCGCTCCTGTGATGATTCCCAAAACAGTGGTTTTATGCACGGACGTATTCGACTCGTTTATGGACAACAACAACCTGTATCAAGTTGCTTTGGCAGACAATGTTAGTGATCAAGAGATTTTGGAGGCTTTCGTTCGTGCCAAGTTCCCCCGCTCACTGAAGACAGATTTGGAGGCATTCCTGGACGTTGTGAAAGGTCCAATTGCCGTCAGGTCTTCTTCGCTGCTTGAAGATGCGCACTATCAGCCCTTTGCTGGAGTGTATTCCACATATATGATTCCTTCAGACGGAGATATTGAAAACCGCTTGTATGTGCTCACCTCGGCCATTAAGTCTGTATATGCGTCAGTCTATTTCCAAGCTTCAAAGGATTATATGACTGCCACCCAAAACGTTATTGACCAGGAAAAGATGGCGGTTATCTTGCAAGAAGTAGTAGGGGAGCGTCACGGCAACAGGTTCTATCCCGTGATAAGCGGTGTGGCGCGCAGTGTCAATTATTACCCCATTGACAATGAGGAGGCAGAGGATGGTGTTGTCTCTTTGGCTTTCGGCCTCGGCAAACACATCGTTGACGGTGGTGTATCTCTCAGGGTCTGCCCCAAATATCCGAACCATGTGCTGCAAATGAGTGAAACAGAGATGGCATTGAGAGAAACCCAAACGTCTTTCCTTTCGCTGGACTTAAGCGGAAAAGACCTGCAGTTTACCAC
>CAVGQS010000174.1:0-4192 GCA_963631415.1 Lactococcus garvieae
ATTTTCTACTACGCAAATATAGTGAATAGATTTTAAATGAATAAAGCAGAAAAGCGTTTGATTTTACTTCTCTGCTTTATTTTTTATTATAAACATCTCAGTTTTTTGTTTTGTGCCTAAAAGTATATAACTGTCATTTTTCAAACGACATTCGTGACAACAGGTATATCATTACCCAAAAAAAGGCTGACACTTCTTGCGAGGTGTCAGCCTTTTGGATGTTTCTTGCTGGTGCTTGGTGCTGGTTTACGGCTGCCTTGTTGCAGCCTCGAGGGCGAGGCGTATCATGGTGGAGAGTGAGGTTTGGCGCTGTTCGGCACTGAGTTCTTCTTTTGACCAGAAGGTGTCGGAGATGGTGAGCAGGGCGGCAGCCTGGCGGTGGAGGGCGTTGGCGTTGTGGAAGAGCGCGAACGACTCCATCTCGACGCAGTCGGTGGCGGTGCGCTGGCTAAGTTGCTGCCACGTCTCGTGATTGGCATCGGCGTAGAAGACGTCGCTGGAGTGCACGCGTGCCGGCTTCAGTTCGATGCTGAGTGTCTTGGCGGTGTCTTCTATCAGTTGGTTGAGTTTTGGGCTGGGGTAGTTGACGTGGTCCTGGTAGCCGTTTTGCATCAGTGCGTAGGTGGAGTCGCTGTAGGAGCAAGTGGCGAGCGCCACGTCCATGAGTTTCAGTTGGGGGGAGTAGCTGCCTGCCGAGCCGATGCGTATGATGCTGTCCACTCCGTAGAACTGATAGAGTTCGTAGGAGTAGATGCCGATGCTCGCCATGCCCATGCCGCTGCCCATCACTGAGATGGGCTTGCCGTTGTAGAGTCCGGTATATCCGAGCATGTTGCGCACGGAGGTGACCAATTTTGGGGTGGTCAGGTAGTTGTCGGCGATGTATTTTGCCCTGAGCGGGTCGCCGGCGAGCAGTACTGTCTTTGCGAAGGCGTTGTCGGGCGCCGAGATGTGGGGTGTTGCCATGGTGTGGAAATATTTTGGGTTTGTGAGATGATTCGCTGGTTTTTGGGCCTCAGAAACTGATGCCGTCGAGCAGGCTGACGTAGAGGTCTATGGCGCGGGCGATGTCAGCCAGCGGAATGTATTCGTCGGCGGTGTGCGACCTCATGGAGTCGCCGGGACCCAGCTTGAACGATGGCCAGGGCATCAGCGCCTGGTCGCTCAGCGTGGGCGAGCCGAAGGGCTGCAGCCCGAGTTGGCGGCACTTGGCAATGATGGGGTGGTCGGGGTCTATGCGCGAGGAGCCGAGGCGTGTGGAGCGCGCCTTGACATCGGCATCCAGTTGGCTGGTCATGAAGTCGAGCACCTCCTGGTTGGTGTAGCAGTCGGTGGTGCGCACGTCGACGGTGTAGGTGCACTTGTCTGGAATGCAGTTGTGGAGGGTGCCCGCCTGGATGATGGTGGCGGTCATCTTCATCTCGCCAAGCGTGGGCGACACCTTCGGGAACTTGTAGTTGCGTATCCAGTTGATTTGGTCTACGGCCTTGTAGAGGGCGTTGACTCCCTCGTTGCGCGCGGCGTGGCCGGCTTTGCCCGTGGCGGTGATGTCGAGCACCATGAGTCCCTTCTCGGCTATGGCGGGCTGTAGCGAGGTGGGTTCGCCCACCAGCGCCACGTCGATGCGGGGCATTTGCGGCAGCATGAGCGTGAAGCCGTCTTTGCCCGACACCTCCTCTTCGGCGCTTACGGCATAGACGAGGTTGTAGTGCTGCGGTTTTGCCGAGAGGATGCGGTAGGCCTGGAGCAGGCTCACCAGTCCGCCGCCGCAGTCGCTGCTGCCCAGTCCGTAGAGTTTGCCGTCCTCCACAGAGGGAGTGAAGGGGTCGCGCTGCCAGCCGGCGGCGGGCTTGACCGTGTCGATGTGGGCGTTGAGGAGCAGTGTAGGTTTCTGGGAGTCAGGCTTCGATGGGGCGCACATGATGTTGTTGCCGATGCGCTGGTGGCTGGTGCCGCAAGCGTCGAGGTGCTTGCAGAAGATGTCGGCGGCGGCCTTTTCGTCGCGGCTCACCGAGGGGGTGGCTATGAGCTGCTTGAGCAGTTCGGTAGCGTCGTTGAAATATGTTTCGTAGTTTTGGTTCATGGGCGTGTGGGGTGGGGCGGTGTTGTTGTGGTTACTGCTTGCAGCCGTACTTCTTGATGCAGTCGGGGCATAGTCCGGTGACTATCATCTCGGCGTCGTGGACGTGGAAGCCCTCGGGCAGTTTGATTTCGGGAATGTGCTCGGAGGGTAGGCAGAACGTGCGCTTGCAGTGCTCGCAGTGGAAGTGTATGTGTTCGTCGCTTATGTTGTGGTGGAGCGGTGTGCTGGGCGTGTCTTCTTCGCACAGAGCATACTTGGTCTGTCCCGTGTTGTCCTTGATTTGGTGGATGACGCGGTGCTCCACCAGCAGCGAGAGCGCGCGGAAGATAGACGACTTGTCTACCGTCTGCAGTCGCATCTCGAGGTCGTTGAGCGAGAGGGCGGTGCTGGCCTTGAGCAGTTCCCTCGCCACCAGTATGCGGTTGGCTGTCGGCTTGATGTTGTTTTGCTCGAGCCGCTCTATGATGATTGTCTCAGCCATGGTGGTATGTCTTGAGTCCCTCGATGGGCGATTTTGTTATCTTGCCCAGCGACACGCCCTGCCTGGCTGCCGCCTCGGCTATGACCTCCTGGTAGTAGTATGCCACCGAGCCCGTGAGGCCAATCTTGAGGTCGGGGCGGTTGTAGCACGCCGTGTTGCGGCGGAAGAACGCCGCGAAGGCGTCCAGCGCCATCTGCCTCACGCCCGCGTGGTCGAGGTGCTTGTGGATGAAGGGCGAGAGCGATGCCAGCCAGCGGTTGGGGAAGGGCTGGCGGTAGACGCGGTCGATTATCTCGGGGGCGGTGCCGTAGGTGGCGGTGAACTCCTCCTTGAGTTCCTTGCCGAGCTGGTCTTTGAGGATGTTGCCCACCAGCAGTTTGCCGAGGTTAGCCCCGCTGCCCTCGTCGCCCAGGATGTAGCCCAGCGGCGAGACGTTGGCGACAATCTGCTTGCCGTCGTAGAGGCACGAGTTGCTTCCCGTGCCCAAGATGCAGGCGATGCCATCGCCGGTGCCGCACAGCGCCCTTGCGGCGCCGAGCATGTCGCTCGACACTTCAACGGTGCAGTCCGCTCCGAACGCACTCTTCAGGCAGTCGCTGACCATCTGGCTCTTTTCGCCTGGCGTGCAGCCCGCGCCATAGAAGTATACGCTGCTCACCCGGCACGAGGACGGCAGTCCTTGGCGCGCGGCGGCGAAGAGGCTCGCCATCTCGTCTTGGCTCATGAAGTAGGGGTTGCAGCCGCCCGTCTTCAGGACCAGTCCGTCTGCGCTCGTGCCGCACGCCTGCTCTCCGCTGGCCGCAGCCAGCAGCCAGTCGGTCTTGGTGCTTCCGCTGTCCGCTATGAGATACATTATATAATAGGTATAGGTTATGATGCAAAAATAATCATTTTTTAGGCAAGTTCCCTATGAGGAATCATGCAAGTTTCTGTTTTCTCGCCATAACAGAACTATTTTTTATGCATTTCTGTTACGCTTTTCTCTGTAAGTTTATTATCTTAGCCAAGAATTAAAAAATCAATATATGTTTAATCGTTGATTACAAGTAAAGTAATGTCAAAATTATAGTCAAAGACAGAACTATCAAGACTGTCAATAAAGATGGAATTGATTATATCTGCATAACCGACATTGCCAAACAGAAAAATGGCGAGGATCCTAATGGCGTGATAGGAAATTGGATGCGGAATCGTAATACGATAGAGTTCCTTGGAATATGGGAAAGTTTATACAATCCAAATTTCAACCCCACCGAATTCGAGGGGTTTAGAAAAGAAGCAGGATTGAATGCATTCACGATGTCGCCGACAAAATGGGTAGAATCAACTCATGCCATTGGGATAAAGGCTGTGTCTGGACGATATGGCGGAACTTATGCGTTATCTGATATTGCATTTGAATTTGCGTAATGGGTTTCTGTTGAATTTAAGCTGTATCTCGTTCGTGAGTTCCAACGCCTCAAAGCTGATGAGCAAAAGCAGTTGGCTTGGTCTGCAAAACGTGAATTATCCAAGATAAACTATCGCATCCACACGGATGCAATCAAGGCGAATCTCATTCCGTCAGAGGTGACACGCGAGCAAGCAGCCATGAAGTATGCCGATGAAGCGGATGTTCTCAACATGGC
>CAVGQS010000175.1:0-4091 GCA_963631415.1 Lactococcus garvieae
TCTTACTTGTCTTGCGGCTTCGCCGCATTCCTGCGCAAACTTAGAGTGCTATCCGCGCTATCCGTGGTTCTTTTTTGTTCTCCACGACCAACTAACGTAAAACGCATAACACAAACATTTTTAGTTCCGTGTTCGCTTTTGCACTCCGCAACTAACGCAAAACGTAACACGTTTAACGCTAAACGCCTAGTTCTTCGTGGTTCTCCTCATTTTTCAGCTACCTACGACTCGTGCGCACTTTAAGAGCATTTTGTGCGGACTTAAAAAAATTTCATGCGGACTTAAAAAATTTTCGTGCGGACTTAACGAAAAAATCTCGGGCGAAACGCTGCAACGTTTCGCCCCGAAACGTTGCTTTGTTTCGCCCGAAACGTTGCAGCGTTTCGCGGCGAGATTTTTTCGCCAAGTGGCTTTAAAATTTTTTTAAGTCCTTGTTTTCAATCGCTCAAGTGGCTTTAAAAAATTCTCAAAAGTGTGTGCAAAACTTAACGCGTTGAAAATGAGGCAGATTTTTAGACTGACCTAAGAGCCTAACGCAACGATTCCAAGGAGTCTAACCCAACCCTTCCCTGAAAGGAAGGGCTACGGAGTTGTATACCTTATTATATATATACAGAAAAAGCCCGAAGCGCATGGGGGGTGTGTGCTTCGGGCTTGATGCTCTTGTGCTGTCTGTGGAAGGACAGGGGGTGTTAGAAGTTGTTGAGGTGAATCTCGAAGTAGGACTGCGGGTGGGCGCAAACCGGGCATACGGAGGGCGCCTGTGTGCCTACCACGATGTGGCCGCAGTTGCGGCATTCCCAAACCTTGACTTCGCTCTTGGCAAAGACCTCCTGGCTCTCGATGTTGTGGAGCAGGGCGCGGTAGCGCTCTTCGTGGCGCTTCTCGATAGCGGCAACGAGGCGGAACTTCTCTGCGAGAGCGGGGAATCCCTCTTCTTCAGCCGTCTTGGCGAAGCCTTCGTACATGTCGGTCCACTCGTAGTTTTCGCCGGCAGCAGCCTGGGCGAGGTTTTCGGCTGTGTTGCCTATGCCCTGCAGTTCCTTGAGCCACATTTTGGCGTGCTCCTTCTCGTTGTCGGCAGTCTTGTTGAATATTTCTGCCATTTGCTCGAAGCCCTCTTTCTTGGCCACCGAGGCGAAGTAGGTGTATTTGTTGCGTGCCTGTGATTCGCCGGCGAAGGCTGCCTCCAGATTCTTCTCTGTCTGTGTTCCTGAATACTTGTTTGTCATAGCGGTAAGTGTTTTAGTTAGTTTTAAGATGTGAACACTGCAAAATTAGACACAAATTTGGCTCTGCCCAAAAATAAAACGGCATTTTGATGGCTAATTTCGGCATGGGCTGACAATCGGGTGGCGGCAATGCCGAAATGTGCCGTCGGTTTGCTAAATTTGTACCGTAATTTTGGTTGAAGCGTATGGTCAGCGACAAGTTGAACTCGATGTATGCCGCAGTATGCGAGGCTCCCAGCGGCAACGGATTCAGGGTGGAGCACATGCCTGAGATGTTTGCGAGCAGCAGTGTTGACGACTGCTGCCCCCACGTGCACTCCTTCTACGAGATATTGTGGTTTCAGGAGGGCAGGGGGCGCCACATGGTCGACTTTGCGGACTGCGAGGTGGTGCCCAACACCATCTTCTTCCTGTCGCCAGGCCAGATTCACCACTTCGACGTGAAGGAGGGCTACCGCGGCGTGGCGATAAAGATGTGTACGGACTTCATGAAGGACGAACGGGAGTATGAGAGCCTGATGGTGAAGTACAACCTCTTCTATCCATGCGGCAGCACTGCGTGCTACACCGTTGACAGCCAGACCGCTGCGATGCTCAGCCAGCTGGTGGCGCAGATGGAGGACGAGGCTCCGCGCGCTGGCGAGTTCGGCAACATCGACATACTGAAGTCGCTCGTCAGGGTGTTTCTCGTCAAGTCGCTGAGGTGCGGCGGCAGGGAGGCTGACGCCAGGGTCGAGGACATGAAGCCTGCCCACGCTTTGTTCCTGCAGTTCAGGAGGCTTGTGGAGAACGAATACAAGAGCATGCACAC
Source organism: Lactococcus garvieae (assembly GCA_963631415.1). Lineage (GTDB taxonomy): Bacteria > Bacteroidota > Bacteroidia > Bacteroidales > Bacteroidaceae > UBA6382. The sequence goes on from CAVGQS010000175.1 coordinate 2,044, forward strand.
GGTGCAGGAATACGCCGACCGGCTCAACGTGGCGGTGCGCACCCTCAACAAGTGCGTGAACGACTACGCGCAGATGTCGCCGCTGGCGTTCGTAAACAGCCGCATAGTGCTCGAGGCGAGGCGTATGGTGCGCTACTCTGGCCTGATGTTCAAGGAGATAGCGTCGGAGCTGGGCTTTGAGGAGCCTTCGTATTTCGTGAAGTTCTTCAAGCGCCAGACTGGCTACCTGCCTTCGGAGTTCCGCGAGCGGGACGAGGTGGCGCACTGCATTGTGAAGAAGTAAACAACAATTCAAAAACATAGTGAAGATGGAAAAAACAGCGATGATAACGGGTGCCACGAGCGGCATCGGCAGAGCGTGTGCTATGAAGTTCGCGCAGGGAGGCTACAACCTTATTATTACGGCAAGGCGCGAGAAGGAACTGACTGAGGTCGCCCAGGCGGCTGCCGCCTGCGGCGTGCAGGTCAAGACACTGGTATTCGACGTGCGCGACGCCGCCGCGTGCAAGAGCGCGGTGGACAGCCTCGGGGGGCAGTGGAGCAAGATTGACGTGCTCGTCAACAATGCAGGCCTGGCGCTTGGACTGGAGAAAGAGTATGAGGGCGACGCCGAAGACTGGAACACGATGATCGACACCAACATAAAGGGACTGCTCACCATGACGCGACTCATTGTTCCCGGCATGGTGGAGCGCAACGAGGGTCACATCATCAACATCGGCAGCGTGGCAGGCGACGCCGCCTATGCCGGCGGCAACGTGTATTGCGCCACCAAAGCGGCGGTCAAGACCATTACCGACGGTCTCCGCATCGACGTGGCGGACACCGCCCTGAGGGTCACCAACATCAAGCCCGGACTCGTGGAGACCAACTTCAGCAACGTCCGCTTCCACGGCGACACGCAGCGGGCTGACAACGTCTACAAAGGCATCAAGCCCCTCACGGGCGACGACATCGCCGACGTGGTTTTCTATGCGGCGTCCGCCCCCAAACACGTCCAGATAGCCGAAGTCCTCGTGCTGGCGACCCACCAGGCCAGCGGCTCGGTGCTGTGCAGGAAATAAAACGATATACGTCACCAAGAAACAAAAAAAGCGCCATCCGCAATCGCGAATGGCGCTTTTTTAATGGGGTGATTCGGAAGTTGAGCCAACCCGTCCCTTCAGAAGGCACATGTCTCCGAGATGCGCCCTCAAGCAAGCAATGAGAGGAGGAGCATTTCCGTGAGCTGAAAGTCGGCGGCCATAGGGAAAGCCAAATGCGCCCACAATGGGAAAAAATCGACACACCTTATTATATGGACTCCTGCCTGCTTGCTTGAGATTTAGACAAAAACCAGAATAAACTCCCTGCGCTGGGTATAACATAAAACATCAAACCTAAAACATTTGTATTGTTTGACAACGTGAGGAAAAGTCTGTAACTTTGCAATAGAAACAAACGAACAAAACTAATGGCAAACGAAATATCCACTTATATTTACGATGAGATGCAGCTTCCTTTTGAGGATTGGACTAATGCGGCGCATTCCTTCAGAGACTTGGCTTCCGTCATTCAGACTACTCATGATGCAGCACAGGGGTCTGCTGTGAAGGCTATAAACCGTATGCAGACCATGCGTAACTGGCTTATGGGATACTATATCGTGGAGTTCGAGCAACATGGGAAGGACAGGGCTGATTATGGTGCATGCCTCTTGAAAAGACTCGAGGAACGGGTGAATAGAAAAGGACTCAATGTGACGTTGTTTAAGAATTCCCGTAACTTTTACTTGGCATATCCGCAAATGTCAGAAAACTTTAGACCTCTGACTGCACGTTTCATGACGGGGGTGCCAGAAAAAAGTCCGACACTGTCGGACAAATTCAAAACTGCTGGAAAAGAGCTGCTGGCATCATTGTCGTTCTCGCATATAGTAGAGATTCTCACGGTCGCAGACCCTCTTGCCCGTTATTTCTACGAGCAGGAGTGCATCAAATGCACGTGGTCGGTTCGCGAATTGCGCCGTCAGATAAATACTAATCTCTATGTTCGGGCTGGTATCAGTG
>CAVGQS010000176.1:0-4053 GCA_963631415.1 Lactococcus garvieae
AGATGGCGAGCCGGGGCGGCTTTTTTTGTGGGTATACGGTTAAAGTGTGGCCTAGAAGATGCGGCCTACGAGGCGGAGGTTGAGGACGGGCCAGACGGTGATTTTGCTGACGGTCTTGAGGAAGTCGCCCTGGCCGCCGAGGTTGGTGTCCTTGGTCAGTTTGGTGTCGCGGAGGTAGACTTCGGGGGTTCCCCAGAACTGGACGCCCATGTCGAAGTTGAGGGCGAAGCGGTGCTTGGCGGGGACGGAGCGGCCGAAGCCGAAGCCGAGGTAGGGACGGAAGGAGGCGACCTTGAGGGTGGCGTCGACATTGCCCTGCTCGTCGGGGGTGAGCAGGAAGTCGCCCATGGCAAGTCCTATCTTGTTGTCGGGGAACATGCGGTTGTATTCAGACACCTGCGAGAGGACTCCCTCCTGGCTGTTCTTGACGGTGACAATCTTGCTCTTGCCGAAGTAGGCGCCGACGGTGAGGTGGAAGGCGCTCTTCTTGAAGGGATAGACGTCGGCGAGCAGGTGGCCGGCGGTGAGGGCGGTCTTGCCCTCCACGTCGAAGCTGTTTGGACCGGTGTAGAGCGCGGGCGTTCCGCTTATCTTCAGGTCGGTCTCAATCTTCACTCTGGCAAAGAGGTCTACTCCGCCGCGCAGTGCGACATAGGAGGTGACGGGGGTAGCCACGTCGAGGCTGATGCCCGTGGTGCCGAGGCCCACTCCGACGCTCAGGTTGTTGAACACTCCGAGTTTGTCCACGCCCTCTTGCGCGCGGACTCCTGTAAGGCTGGCTGCAGCCACCAGGAGCAGCAATGCGATTCTCTTCATTCGGTTAGTTTTTAGTTTTGTTAAATAGTCTTTCTTTTGCAAATTTAGTAAAATTCCGTATTTCTGCTCTATATTTCAACGGACTTTTGCTGCGCGCCAGGGCTGGCGCACAAAAAAAAGCCGCTCCGGCTTGCGTCTGTAAGCGAGGCGTGCCGGAGCGGCTTTCGTGTGTGTGTTGGGGGTTGTCAGTGTTTGCGGGGGTCATTACTCTTGGCTAACCAAGGTGGGCACTTGCCAAAGAGGGCCCCTCTGTTTGGCGGCGTCATCTGCCCCTGTAGTGGTGGGACGGTGCTGGCGCGGGACGGTCGTAGTGGCCGCTGCGCATGGGACGCTCGTGGCGCGGCGGGCGGTCGTAGTAGTCGTCGTACCACACCCAGCAGCTCGAAAGCATCAACGAGCCGGCAAAAGCGATGAGAAGCATGAGGTTTTTCATATTCTATAGTGTGTTAAGGGGTTTTTCGATGGCTGGCGAGGCATTGAGCATAGTGCCTGGACGGCGGGCGCGGTCTCTCTACTGCTCGTTGGTCTCCTCGAGCGTGAACGCCGAAGAGCCGTCGAAGCAGTGGGTGCAGAGCTGGCACTTGGGCAGTCCGATGGCCTCGACGAGGGTCTCGAGTTTGGTGAACTTGAGGCTGGAGAGGTTGAGCCGCTTGGCTATCTCGCTGACCATGCGCTTGTATTTGGGAGAATCGGTGCGTGTGTATTCCGCCAGCACCTCTTCGGAGACGTTGTCGCCCTCAAACTCGCTGATGATGCGGCGCGTGATGAGCTCCATGTCGCTCTTGGAGGAGGTGAAGTTGATGAAGCGGCAGCCGTAGACCAGCGGCGGGCAGGCTATGCGCATGTGCACCTCCTTGGCGCCCTGCTGGAAGAGCACCGCGGTGTTGTCGCGCAGCTGTGTGCCGCGCACTATGGAGTCGTCGCAGAAGAGGAGGCGCTTGCCGTAGAGGAGGTCGCGGTTGGAAATGAGCTTCATCTTTGCCACGAGGTTGCGCATCTTCTGGTTGCTGGGCATGAAGGAGCGTGGCCAGGTGGGGGTGTACTTGGAGATGCTGCGCAGGTAGGGCACGCCCCTGCCCACGGCATAGCCGGTGGCCATGCCCACGCCCGAGTCGGGTATGCCGCACGCGCAGTCTACGTTGGCGTCGTCGTCCTTGCCCATGGCGCGGCCGCACTCAAAGCGAACCGCCTCGACGTTGCGGCCCTCGTAGCACGAGGTGGGGAAGCCGTAGTAGACCCAGAGGAAGGAGCAAATCTGCATGCGCTTGTTGGGTTTGCGCAGCTGCTCCATGTGGTCGGCCGTGATCTTGACGATTTCGCCAGGACCGAGGTAGCAGTCGATTTCGTAGTCGAGGTTGGGGAAGGCGGTGCTCTCGGTGGTCACTGCCATGGCTCCGTCCTTCTTGCCGACCACGATGGGGGTGCGTCCCCATGAGTCGCGCGCGGCGATGATGCCGTCGGCAGTGAGCAGGAGCATGGTGCATGAGCCCTTGATCTTGCGGAAGACATTCTCGATGCCCTCCACGAAGTTGCGCCCCTTGATTATGAGGAGCGAGACCAGCTCGGTGGGGTTGATTCTGCCGGAGGAGAACTCGGAGAGGTGCTCGCCCTCGTTGATGAGTTCGTCGGCCAGCTCCTCGAGGTTGTTGATTTTGGCCACGGTGACCAGGGCGAAGCGCCCCAGGTGGCTGTTGGCGAGCATGGGCTGCGCGTCGGTGTCGCTGATGACGCCGATGCCGGCATGGCCCGTGAACTTGTCTAGCTCGCTCTCGAAGCGTGTGCGGAAATAAGAGTTTTCAAGATTGTGGATTTCGCGCTCAAAATAGCCGTCGCTGTTGACCGTGGCTATGCCGCCGCGGCGAGTGCCGAGGTGGAACTGATAGTCTGTGCCGTAGAAGACGTCTGCAATGCAGTCCTGCTTTGATACGCAGCCGAAGAAACCGCCCATATTGTTTGTGTGCTTAGGATTTGTTAGAAAATAGGGTTCAAAGGTAGCAAAATAATCTCACAAAGTATTTTCGCCGCGCCACTTTTTTGCGGGGGACGGAGGCAATATCGGCATATTTGGGCGCCGGCACTTTCAGCGCTGCCAAAAAATTTGGCAATGTTGGTTTTTTATAGTAATTTTGCCGCTCAAGAGGTCCCTGTAGTTCAATGGATAGAACAGCAGTTTCCTAAACTGCTGATTTGGGTTCGATTCCCAGCGGGGATACAAAAAGAGGGAGGCTGCCCGGAATGGACGGCCTCCCTCTTTTTGCGTTTGGGCGCAAGGCACCACAGACATCTCCCAAAGCATTGCGCCACCCCGTTTTTTCAACTGAGGTGTTTTCCCCCTCAGCGGCGGGCGCAAAACCTTCTCTCGTTTTGCGTCAAAAAAAAGTCACTGGCGGTTTTTCGGTTTCTGTTGAAGCGGTAGATCGCGTGTGCCATGACGTAGCGCGGCAAGGAGTTGAAGCAGGTCTCGGTGCGCCCCTGCGAGTTGATGACCTGGCTGATGTTGCTCAGGTTGCCGAGAATGTCGAAGCCGTCGACCATCAGGGTGATTCCTGCCTTGGCGAACGTCTTGGAGAGGCGGGCGTTCCACACGAGGTCGTTGGTGTTGGCGCTGATGCGGGAGGCGTCGGTAAAGCGGAGCGCAAAGAGGCGCGCGAGGTATCGGTTTTCTGAGCCCATACCGGCTTCCACATTGCCGATTGCACCGATGGAGTATTGCTTCTTGAGGTTTACGTCTATCACATATTCGCCTTGCGGCGCTTTGCCTGTCAGCATGTCGAATTGGTTTCTGCGCTCATAGACCTTGAGGTCTTTGACCATGTAGACGGGCAGGTTTTCAAGCATTATGTGGTTTTTGCCCTTGAAGAAATCTTCGCCGTTAAGGAGCAGGGCGTCCACTTTGCGGCCATTGACTTTTATCTCGCCGTCGTCGTTAAGCTCGGCTCCGGGCATGGACTTGATGAGATTGTCGAGCATGGAACCTTGGGCGAGATTGAAAGCGTCGGCATTAAAGACCAGGGTGTCTCCCTTGTGGTAGAACTTTATCTGGGTAGCCTTTATGACGACGTCGTTCAGCTTGTGGTCCTTGGCTTGCCGCTTCATGGTCACATTAAAGGCAAAACGCATGGTTTCGCTTTTCTTGAACGGCTTGATTTCTACTGTTTTTTCCAAATTATTGCTGTCCGCTAAAACTTTTTTTTGAAGAGATAAAATTAGGGCTGGATTCCTCGCTTGGAATTCAGC
>CAVGQS010000177.1:0-4025 GCA_963631415.1 Lactococcus garvieae
GTATTATGTAGAATCCGATAATGGCGCAATATTAATAGACGCAGGGCTTGGCATCAGAAAAATCCGAAAATACTTTAGGGAATTCGGCATTAAAATGTGCAATATCAAAGGAATTTTGGTGACGCACAACCATATGGACCATGTGAAGAGTGTTGGCATCCTTAACAAGAAAGACGGCTTTCCTGTGTATCTAACTCAAAAGGTTTTTGAAGGCATCGGAGAAAATCCTGCCATTACAAATAAGCCTGTCAAGGAAAATACATTTTTTGTTGACAAACTAAAGCCTTTTAATATTGCCGGTTTTGATGTGTGCGCCTTTGAAGTCCCGCATGATTCAAAAGACAACGTAGGCTATTTTATCAGCCATTATGGCACGTCGTTGTGCTTGGTTACGGACTGTGGTATGCTTACAGACACCATAGACGGGTTTGTTGCCCGAGCCGACTACCTTATTTTAGAGTCTAACTATGACGAACTTTTGCTGGAGAGAGGCCCATATCCTCAAAAACTGAAGCAACGTATTCGCGGTGGCAATGGTCATTTGTCAAATCCGCTTGCTGCCAGCGTGATCTTCAAGCACCAAAGCCATCTGCGCCATGTATGGCTTTGCCATCTCAGTGAGAAGAACAATACCCCGGAATGCGCTTTGCAGACGGTGAGAAATGCTTTGGCTTATAATGGCAAATGCCCCGTAGAAACTCTTGACAGAACGAGCCCATCCAAAATGTTTGATTTGGAGTAAGCTGGAGTTGTGTTAACCTAATGGGGGGCTACCGCAAAAGGTTTTAGCAAGTTCCTCCCCATACAAACTGAAGCCGTTACACCAAAAAATCTCTGCTATCCTTAATCTTTGTAGCGTATATGTAAAGTAATTGCGGCAAAAATGACTAATTTCGCACATTAAACAAAAGAACGTATCTTGAAGAGGGCACTACTCATATCTGCACTGTTTGTAGTATCATTGTGTGTAGCGATGGAATACACCGCGTATACAGGTGGTTCGCAGGAATATTCCTGTTGCAGCGATACGATGGCAAACGATACTGTCATATCTTCTGATACGACGGGCTTGCAGAAAATAGACTCGTTGGACAAGGGGGACATATTTGCCATAAGAGACGATTCTGTCTATCTCAACCAGATAGACACCTTGCATACTGACACTACCACGGCAGACACAATACGCAAGAAAACCAACACTGTAGACAAACCTGTGACATACAGTTCGCGTGATTCTATGACTTACGATGCCTCAAGCCGCAAGATAAACCTATATGGCAGCAGCGAGGTGAAATACACTAATCTTGAACTTACTGCCGACATTATCAGCATGGACATCGATTCCAGTCTGGTATATGCGACCTATGCGGCAGACTCGGCGGAAAACAAAACTGGCATGCCTGTGTTTAAGCAGGGAGAAGAGTCGTACGAGATGGAAAAGATAACGTACAACTTCAAGACGCAGAAGGGCTTTATACAAAATGTGACTACCGAGCAAGGCGAAGGTTTCATGAAGAGTCAAGAGTCTAAGCGAGACCAAGACGGCGTGATTAACCTCATGCACGGCACGTACACCACTTGCGACGCTGACCCACCTCATTTCTATGTGGCACTATCGAGGGCAAAAGTATATCCTGGAAAAGAAGCTATTGCTGGGCCTTCGTATCTTGTTGCTGAGGGCGTCCCCCTCCCCATTGCCATCCCGTTTTTCTTCTTTCCTTTCAGCAATAAATATTCCAGTGGCCTCATTATGCCGTCTTTCGGATCTGAGACAGAGAGAGGATTCTATCTGAAGGATGGCGGCTATTATTTTGCTATAAACGACCGGGTAGATTTGCACTTGCTTGGAGAAATATATACGAAAGGGTCATGGGGCGTGAATGCTTCGTCTACATACAAGAAACGATACAAGTATTCCGGCAACTTCTATGTGAACTACTTGAACACAGTAGAGGGCGAGAAGAATATGCCCGACTACTCTGTTACAAAGAGCTTAAAACTGCAGTGGACACACCGGCAAGACGCCAAAGCGAGTATGAATTCTTCGTTTTCCGCAAGTGTAAACTTTGCATCGGAGACATTTGAGCGGAAAAATCTCAATTCTTTGTATGACCCGCTAACTTACTCGCAGAGCACCCGCACAAGTTCCGTGTCTTATTCTTACACCTTTTCCAATATAGGTTTGACATTGTCAAGCTCAGCAAACCTTAGCCAAAACATGCGCGATTCAACCCTTGCCATGACTTTGCCTGACTTGACCATCAATAAGTCAAAGTTCTATCCTTTCAAACGTAAGAAGTTGCGCGGTAAAGAGATGTGGTATGAAAAGATATCTATGTCTTACACAGGACAACTTTCGAACAGCATCACCACGACGGAAGGGCATCTGTTGAAATCTAATCTTATAAAGGAATGGAGAAATGGAATGCAGCACAGTATTCCCATCAGTGCTACGTTCTCACTGTTTAAATACATCAACATCAGTCCGACATTCAGTTTCAAGGACAGAATGTACACTAATAAGGTGATGCAAGACTGGGACTATGCCACGCAATCAGTGAAGCGTGACACCTTGTATGGCTTCTATAATGTGTACAATTGGGACCTGTCTGTCAATGCGAATACCACGCTGTATGGAATGTACAAACCGTCGCCTGCTATTTTCGGAAACAAGATAATTGCGGTGCGTCATGTGCTCAAGCCCTCCGTGACGTTCAGTTACGCTCCAGACTTCGGAAGCTCAACATACGGTTATTACGAAACTTATGTGCGCACGGATAAGGAGGGGAACGCCTCAACCGTGTCTTATTCGCCTTTCTCTGGTGCGCTGTATAGTGTTCCGAGCCGGGGAAAAACTGGCAGTATTAACATGAAACTCAGCAACAATGTGGAGATGAAAATCAGAAGCGACAGAGACTCTATTGGTGAACGCAAGATTTCAATCATAGATGAATTGTCTGGGAACCTGTCTTACAACATGGTTGCGACATCACACAAGTGGAGCGACTTGACCACGACTTTGAGACTGAAACTGTCGAAAAAATACACGTTCAGTATGACTGCGGTGTTTGCAACCTACGCCTATCAGTTCGACAAGGACGGCAATGTATATGTCGGGGACAGGACTGAGTGGAGTTATGGACGTTTCGGCCGTTTCCAAGGCATGTCACAAAACTTCCATTACACTTTCTCAAACAGCACTTTCAAGAAGAACAAGAAGTCACGCGATGGAGAAAAAACTGCTACTGACAATGAAGATGGCGAGGAGGCTCACGACAACATAGATCCAGAACTGAGCGACAACATGAATCGCCTGCCGGAAAAAGGCGCCACCAACAGCGAGGTTGACGAATACGGATACCTTCGTTTCTCCATGCCATGGACATTGACTGTGTCGTACGGAGTAAATATGAGGGAAAACACACAGGCTCGCATCCGCCCCAAACACATGAGGTATCCTTATAAACTAACGCATACACTCAATTTTTCTGGCAATGTTCGGTTGTCGGAAGGCTGGAACATCAATTATGCGTCAGGATACGACTTCAACTATAAGAAGCTTACAACGACTACGGCTTCGCTTATGCGCGATTTGCACTGTTTCTCCATGTCGTGTTCAATTGTACTGATGCCGTACACCTCGTTCAACTTTACGTTCCGAGCAAAGATGTCAACATTGGCAGATGTGCTGAAATGGGAAAAACGTTCTTCGTATAGTACAAACATTGAGTGGTATTGATAAAAACATCTGATTGCGATGAAATTCCAGACTCCAGTGACCGACTATGGCAACACGTTCAATATTGCTCCCAAGGACAAGATATTGGCTTTGGGGTCGTGCTTTGCCAGTGTTGTGGGGAAAAGATTGTCTGACAACCAGATGAAAATCATTCTTAACCCTTTCGGGACTCTGTATAACCCCAAAAGCATCTTCGATGTTTTGTTGTTGTGTCTGGATTGGGCTGAAGGCAAAGTCAATCCCAATCAACTTTGCAACGAGGTCATCTTTGAGTCTAACCATGGCG
>CAVGQS010000178.1:0-4023 GCA_963631415.1 Lactococcus garvieae
CTATAATAAACAAAACAATCTAATATTATTAACCAACAAAACTAGAGAATTATGGCAAGGTACACAATTTATCTCGGAACCCGCAGACCGGTCACTGAACTTCGCTTATACCGATTAGACGAAGAAGACAAAAAGGCGGTGGAAGCCGTTGGCGTTGAAAACGTCGATGAGGGCTTCGTTTTGGAAAACTTTGATGAAGAGACGTATATGGCAGTCGTGAAGAACGATTACTGGCTTGAAAATGACAGCAGCTTCGAACTTGAAGTGAGGGATGAGGAAGGTAATGTCGTTTATGAAACCGACGATCCAAATTCAATTAACACGTATCCTTACTTTGACGAAGAGACGGAGGAAGAGATAGAGGAAGCGCCCATTGAGTTCAAAGGGGTTGAACCCGGTACATATATTGTAGAAAACATCAATTTGCATTGGGTCGAGCTGAATGGAGAATTTGAAACGGACGAATTCGACCCCTCAAAGTTGTTCTTCTTCCCGTCAGAACATATCGATTGGATTCTTTGCGAGGATGATGTGTTTTTGAGCGAGCTTCGCTACGACGGTCAGAAATTGTACATGGAGAGTGAATGGTGTGATCCCGATGACTACGAGGTCAAAGTTCTCGAAGCGCACGAGCTGGACCAACATGACGTTAATTTCAGCGAGAATCGCAGACGGGGTTATGGATTCCAAGGTGACGATGATGACGATGATGAAGACGATGATGAAGAGTGGGATGATGACGAAGAAGGATGTGACGACGAAGAAGGTTGTGACGACGAAGAAGAGACGGCATCCCAAACAGATGATAATGATGATGTGCTGCCGGAAGAATTCGATGTGGAAGTTCGTAATATCCCGGCAGGAGAAGAATCACAAGAAGTAATGGCTTTTACCATCAATGGCGTCTCTTTTGACATGATTAAGGTAGAGGCAGGGACTTTCGTTATGGGTGCTACGCCAGAGATGCAAGAACCAGCAGGCAACGAAAAGCCTGCTCACCAAGTGACGCTGACGAAAGACTATTACATGGGCAAGACTCAAGTTACTCAGGCTCTATGGAAAGCGGTAATGGGCAACAATCCGTCAGAATTCAAAGGTGGCAACAAACCGGTGGAAACAGTTTCATGGGACGATTGCCAGATATTTATTGCGAAACTTAACGCAATAACGCTAAAGGAATTCCGTTTGCCTACTGAGGCTGAATGGGAGTTCGCTGCTCGCGGCGGTAACAAATCACAACATTATCAATACTGCGGCAGTAACAACGAGGACAGCGTGGCTTGGTACGTGGAGAACAGCAGCAATACGACACATGATGTGGCGACAAAGCTGCCGAACGAACTTGGCATCTATGATATGGCCGGCAATGTCAGTGAGTGGTGCTCGGACAGGGATGGAGGGTACAGCGGCAATGCGCAGAATGACCCTGTAGGGCCTGCCAGTGGGTCTAACCGCGTGCGCCGTGGCGGTGGCTGGAACCTCGACGCGAGGTACTGTCGCTCTTCGTGCCGTCTCTGCAACTACCCCGACTGCCACAACGACGGCCTTGGGCTCCGCCTCGCCCTCTCCAAGTAACAACACGGGTCTGAGATTTTCTTGTTCTTGCACTTCTAAGCTTACGAGAGCGGAACGAATATGTAGCGCAAAGAGGACGCGGAGCCGCCCGACAAGAGCTATATATGAGTGAAGCGAAAAATACTTAAGCACATGGAGATTTTTGGAAAAACGTATGTCTTTGACAATGACGACGAGTTGGCGGATTTCTGCATCAACGCAGACCCTACCATCAAAGTGCACAAAAAGCTTGGTGTCAAGTATTTTGACTATGACATGACTCCGCAATACTATGAAGCATGCGACGAAGGCATCACTTTCGCAGTGAGAGACCCCAAGTCGCGGGCGGTGAAAAACGGGCATCTCTGCCGGGGACTCATAACAAAAAAGATAGAATGTATCCCCTGGGACGAATATGACGAAATGGATTACGCCGACGAAGCCGACGACGACTGACCAGCCGGCAAACGGCACCAAGCGCCATGACTGACCGAAGAGCCTCGACTGCACACACTGTAGCCGAGGCTCTTTTCATAAACGTTTAGCGTGTTGCATTTTACGTTTTACGTTAGTCGAGGAGAGCAAAAAACGAACACAGAACGCACAGAACTCACAGAAAAAAATCCGTGTTATCGGTGAAATCCGTGGTTTTATTATAATATGAATAGTGAATAGAAGATGTTTTTCGCAGGAGAAAAAGCGGGGGCTAAAGGTGGGCGTAAAGAACCACGGACGCCATTCGGAAAAATCATGGTTGACAAAATCTGTAGTACACAGCTAACGCAAACCATAATCGCCAAACTACTGATACAGCGACAAAAACGAGATTGAATGGTCAAAGTTGGGCTAACGAAAAGTCAAGTTTTTACGTCAAAAACTTGACTTTTGTGCGGCTCTTTAGCCGTTTTGTTGCCGTGTTTCCTTCTTGGAAGGAAAGAAATGGCGCACCGTTTCCTTTTGAAAAGGAAATAAATGGCGAATTGTTTCCTTTTCAGAAGGAAAGGTTGTATATTTGCAGGCGGTAAACAACATGGACAACAACTAACAACAAGTTAAAAAACAAGACGATATGGATTTGCGCAGTACGTTTCAGTCAGTCATAGCCCTGCACCAGGAGGCTATGCCCTTCAGCTTAAGAGAGAGAAGCACCCGCCTGCCGTTGGACGGCAACCGCATCGTCACCGTGACCGGCATTCGCCGTTGCGGCAAGTCGTCGCTGCTGGGACTGACAATCAACCGGCTGCTCGACAGCGGCGTCCCCAAAGAACGCATTCTCTACGTCGGCTTCGACGACGAGCGCTTCCTTTCCATGACCCCAGAGAACCTCGACGAACTGCTGCAGGCCTACCGCGAGATATACCCGAATACGCCGCTCAAGGACGTCTACATGTTCTTCGACGAGCTGCAGCTCATAGACGGCTGGGAACTGTTCGTGCTGAGAGTCTACAAGAATTATTGCAAGCACATCTTCGTGACGGGCAGCACCGCCAAGATGCTGTCGGAAGAAATGGCGTCCGCCCTGCGCGGCTGGCCCGACGAATACCGCGAGCACCCGCTGAGCTTCAGCGAATACTTGTCCTTCAGGGGCGTCGAGGCAAACCGCTACAGCGAGGAAGGCCGCGCCAAACTGTCGGCGGCCTTCCGCAGCTATTGCGCCGAAGGTGGTTTCCCCGAAGTGGTCCTCGCGCAGTCCAAAGCGGACAAAATCAAGATACTGCAGTCGTACTTCAACACCATGCTCTTTCGTGACATGATGGAGCACTACCATATCGGCGCCTCGCCCTCGGTGGTGCGCTACTTCCTGAAGCGAGTGATGAACAACCTCACCAAGCCAACCAGCGTGAACAACATCTACAACGACCTCAAGTCGCAGGGACTGAAAGTGTCGAAGGACTCCCTCTACCTTTGGCTCGACTACGCCTGCAGCATCTTCCTGTTCCGCAAGGTCGAGAAGTACGAGGCTTCGCTGGTGAGGCGGCGGTCCGCCCCAGCCAAATACTACGTGGAAGACATCGCCCTGCGCAACGCCGTGCTGCTGCCCGAGAGCGAAGACGCCGGCAAGGCCTTGGAGAACATGGTCTTGCAGCACCTGAAGCGCACCCTGCCCGAGGGAAGCCAGATCTTCTACTACCAAGAGTCGCGTGAGTGCGACTTCGTGGTGCAGAGAGGCGAGCGGGTAGAAGAACTGCTACAAGTCTGCTGGGCGATCAGCGACGAAAACATCGAGCGCGAGGCGGAAGGACTCCTCGCCGCCAGCCGCGCCACCAGCTGTCCTAATTGCCGCATTGTCACGGCATCGCAAAAGCAGACAGTCGTCCGCGACGGCATAAGCATAGCAGTCATCCCGTTCTGGGAAATGCCGTGAAATGCACCATGCATGAGGGGGCAGGTCGGGCCATTCTTTCCGACAAACAACACTTCAAAGTTATAAAGTAGGACTTAAAAAATTTTTATGCGGACTTAAAAAAT
>CAVGQS010000179.1:0-1408 GCA_963631415.1 Lactococcus garvieae
ACGATGTATTTGCAGACATCATTGATGCGTTTCTCTGCCGTAAAGAAGGCTTCAACGCTGGTGCGGCGCACAAGTTCCTGCTTGTCTTCTTCACTAATCTGGTCGGTCAGTGCATCGAACTCTTCCTGCAGTTTCTGCTCATCCAGATGCATCTCTACAGGTACAGTCTTGAAATTCAGTTCCAGTGTTGCACCGTCTGCCACGGAGTCTTGGAAGGTGTATTTCGAGATATAGCCATACTCATCTTCCTCTGCCCCGAAGCAGACGAAGGTGTTGTGATCATTGCGGTTGATGGGGGTTCCCGTCAAACCGAAGAAGAATGCATTAGGCAAGGCTGTACGCATCTTCTTGCCAAGGTCACCTTCCTGTGTACGGTGAGCTTCGTCCATAAGCAGGATGATATTGTCGCGGTCGTCCAGCACCTGTCCGTCAGCCAAATCACCAAACTTGAAGATTGTCGTGATCAGAATCTTGCGCTGATGGATTTTCTTTTCCATGTCCGACTTGCTTTCGATGCCTTCCACATTTGGAATCTCGGCACGAGTAAAGTCGCCCGTTATCTGGTCTTCAAGGTCGATACGGTCATCTACAATCAGCACGGTTGGTGACTTCAGGTCTTGCTGCAAACGCAGTTTCTGCGCAGCCATCACCATGAGCCACGACTTGCCGGAGCCTTGAAAGTGCCAAATCAATCCCTTTCTTGGACCTTTGCCATTACGATATGTATTGAGTACACGTTGCACGATTGCTTCGCCTCCAAGGTATTGCTGGTAACGGCATACTATCTTTATTTTCCGTCCGCTCGCAGTACCGGTAAACACGGAGTAGAACCGATAGATGTCCAGCAACCGTTCTGGCGTAATCAGTTCCAAGTAGTTGTGCTGCACCTGCAAAAGCGAGCCATGCAGACGCTTTTCGTCAGCAAACCAAGGTCCCCATTTGTCTACGGGACACCCGATGCCGGCATACTGCAACTCTTTGCCTTCGCTGGCAAAGCAGAGTATGTTCGGCACGAACATCTCTGGGATGCTTTTCTGATAGTGCATGATGTCAGTCGCGCCGTCTGCCCAAGTCACCTGCGGACGTACTGGTGTTTTGGCTTCGCCTATAACCATAGGTATGCCGTTGATGAGGAACACCAGGTCAAGGCGTTTTCCGCCTTCCTTGCTTAGTCTCGGATATTCCCACTGGTTGGTCACTATGCATCGGTCCTTATATTCCTTGCCGTCTTTGTCCTTGCCATCGCTAAAGAAGCGGATGTTGATGTTGTCACCATCCTCTCCAAACGGATATGAGTTCTCTTCAAACAATAACTTACGGAATTGGTCGTTGGCTTCAACCAAGCCATCTGCCTGTCCGCCACTTGTAATGGCAGCACGCAGTTTATATATCACCTGCTCGGCTTGCT
>CAVGQS010000179.1:2275-3806 GCA_963631415.1 Lactococcus garvieae
GGTTGTTCGGTGAACTTATCCATTATGTAGCGATGATGTCCCCAAGGGATGGAAAACAACGTTTCTTCTATTTGTCCCACAACTTGTGGAACTTTTTCTTCTTCCATTTGTCCCACAGGTTGTGGGAGGATTTGAATGTATGGAGAATACAGAAGATAGAACTTCTTCGTATAGTATATATTGGTGCGTGATAGCCCCGTTGCATTGGGCGCTTTACGTTGCAGATCAATAGATAGGTTCTTAATGACACCTTCTCCCCAACGCTCTTCAACGTGCATTTCCACAATGTCTCTACCAAGGTCCCAGTAGAATTTGAGCATCTCTCTATTTACTTTTACAGCAGCCTTTATCTGACTCTGCCTATATCGTTTGGCAAGCGATTCTATCCACTGCCAGTAGTCGTTGTCTTGTATGGTTAAGGACTTCATTGTCTTTTTGTTTTAGCTATTAATCAAACTCTTTATCACTTTATATTAAATTGTCTTGCGGAGCCGTTGTAACATTTTCGGTCACGCTAACATTGCGGAATGTGTATTCCAACACCTTCCGCAACTGGCTCAATTGCTCATTGTTCAATGTATTGAGCATAGCCTGTTCTATGTCGTTAATTAAAATTTCAATCATATTTTGAGTATGTTGTTGATTTAATTCGCGCGACCTTACAATATTATAACAATCAGTCTTTTGTAGGTAATTTTGGGCTTTCTTTTTCTATTTTCTTGTCGTTGGAAGCCACACGGCGTTCCACTTTCTTAATGTCTTCGGCAGCAGGTAGTTCTTCTGGCTTTATTCCACGCTGTCCCAGCATATTACGTACACTGACATTATTCTGTATATGTTCGCGCGTAATTGATGGTTCTCCATAAAGGTCCTTTTGTCCGACATTATAATTCGTCATTTCGGTTGCAAGATTTTTCGCCGCAATGGTCAGCGTAGGCAGAAAGTCTGCAAGAGGCCGATTAGATTTTACACCAAGACGACGTTTCATGTCTTCTGTCGTATTTCCACCAAAAAGTGCAGTGTCACCTTTTGACCGTATTCGTCCATACCCTTTGTCATCTACCCCTCTTTGGTAAATATTTTGTGAGAGTTGTTTTTCGGAAGCGCGTAATCTGTCTCTAGTTCCAAGTCTAGAAATTTCTTGCAGTCTTTCTGCTATAATTTCAGCTCGACGTGTCTGTACTGCAAAATACCCTTGCGCGAAAGCTATTTCTTCTTTCTTTGGATCGCCATTTTGTGCTATTAAGTAACACGCATAGCGAGTAAGCATAAAGTCTGTTATTTCACGCTGCGAACCACTTCCGATAGTGACCATTTTCGTGACCTCACGAAAATGGTCGTCCACGTTGACACTCTGTTGTTTACAAGATTCAACAGCTCGGGCTATTGCTACTTGAAAGTTTTCCCAACGAGAGTAGCCCAACACCTTCTGCAAATCTCGTGCAAACCACACTTCTACTTCATCTTTGCCATCATCACTCTTTATGAATTGACTGATAGCATCAAAGTCTTCCTTATGCTGATGTATTCT
>CAVGQS010000180.1:0-3744 GCA_963631415.1 Lactococcus garvieae
TCCGGAAAGTGAATACTGTTTTTCTGTTATGACAATGTCTTGCTCAAACGTGCATGAGTTCTCGAAATAGGAAACTTCCATGCCGAAAATTTCGTCAAACTTCCGTTGCACCTTGCCTACGGCACGCAAAGCACCGCTCGTTTTAACACCTTTTGCATTATCAATCCTAAACGAAGCACATGTTGGTCCTCCGTTGGTCTTTTCTGTTGAATAAACGTGCCACCCAGGGTCTATTGAACCATGAAACTCCAATGTTATAATATTAGCAGCAGTACGCTTTTGCTTGACAACAAACGAAACAGGATCTGAAAACTGAGCTAAGCAGGTGCATGAAATAAAAACAGCAACCAAATGTGTTATGATTCTTCTCATTAATGTGAGTTTGTGTATAGTTTAATAATCGTCATCTGCTACCAATGCAACGAGCGGTCAAACTAGTCCTTTATTGTACTATAATGCAAAATTAGCACTTTTCAAACTCATCCAATGCATACACGACCCGTTTTTGTTTAGTTATGACATTCTATATGATGTTCGCGATTTTTGCAAAACGTTTATTGTTACCTGTCCCTCCAACGCAATTGTCAATGAGTGATGAATATAAAAATCACGGATGGAAAATCACGCGACAATAATTTTATGCTTATATTAAACATAATGCCCATTCTTGTATTGAAGTGAAAGTTATCTTCCCGCACGTCGCGTAATGTCACGTCATATAATCTCAAATTTTATTAACTTTGCCAAAACACGATGAAAAGTTTGAATGCATGCAAGAAGATAACATAGACTTGACCGAAAACTCAAACGTTACGGAGACAAATACACACGCAGTTTACGACCCGAAAAAACACGTAGAAACAGCAGAAGACTCTCATAGACTTGGCGGAATGTATCAGAATTGGTTCTTAGATTACGCCAGTTATGTGATATTGGACCGAGCCGTACCCCATCTAGCAGACGGATTGAAGCCTGTACAAAGGCGCATCCTTCATTCAATGAAACAAATGGACGACGGCCGGCTCAACAAGGTAGCAAACATTGTTGGCAACACAATGAAATACCACCCTCACGGCGATCAAGCCATTTATTCCGCATTGGTTACATTAGGGCAAAAAAATCTACTCATAGACTGCCAAGGAAACTGGGGCAACATACTAACGGGCGACGGTGCAGCGGCTCCGCGTTACATTGAGGCGAGATTAAGCAAATTCGCTCTTGACGCGGTCTTTAACCCAAAGACTACAGAGTGGAAACTGTCTTATGACGGAAGAAACAACGAGCCAGTCAACCTGCCAATAAAATTTCCATTACTCTTGTGCCAAGGCGCCGAAGGCATTGCCGTTGGTTTGAGTGTTAAGATTCTTCCGCACAATTTCAATGAGCTATGCGACGCAGCCATTGCTTTCCTTAAAGGAGAAGATTTCAGCCTATATCCGGACTTCCAAACGGGGGGCGGCATTGACGTGTCGCACTACAATGACGGTCAACGCGGAGGCAGCGTAAAAATACGGGCTAAAATAAACAAGGTGGACAACAAGACGTTGTCTATCACAGAAATTCCCTATGGGAAAACAGTAAGAGGCATTATAGAATCAATACAAAAAGCTGGAGAAAAAGGGAAAATAAAAATCAAACGGATTGACGATACCACGGCGGAAAATGCCAACATCATTGTACACCTCCAGCCCGGCGTGTCGCCAGACAAAACTATAGATGCACTCTACGCCTTTACTGATTGTGAGGTCAGCATCTCGCCAAACTGTTGTGTTATAGAAGATCGAACACCGCGATTCATGAGCGTTAGCGAAGTACTGCGCTTTAACGTGGAACAAACTAAAGATTTGCTCCGCAAAGAACTCTTGATTCACAAGGCAGAACTTGAGGAAAATCTTCACTTCGCATCACTTGAAAGCATTTTCATCAACGAGCGCATTTACAAGGACAAAGAGTTTGAACAAGCTCCGAACCTGGATGCAGCGTGCGAACACATTGACAGCCGTCTAACTCCATGGTATCCTAAAATGATTCGTGAAGTCACAAAAGACGACATACTAAAGTTGATGCTCATCAAGATGCAGCGAATCTTGAAATTCAACAAGGATAAGGCAGAAGAACAAATCCTGAAACTGCAAGCGGACATACGCAAGACAGAAAAAGACCTCAAGAACATCACCGAAGTAACAACAAACTGGTATCAGCAGCTAAAAGACAAGTACGGGAGCCGATATCCCCGGCACACACAAATTACCGCATTCGGACAGATTGAAGCATCCAAGGTGACCGAGCAAAACCAAAAGCTTTTTGTCAATAGAGACGAGGGATTTATTGGCACATCGTTAAAGAAAGACGAATACGTCTGCAACTGTTCTGACATTGACGATGTCATCTTGTTTTATAGGGACGGGACATACCGTGTCACAAAGATTAACGAAAAAGTATTCGTTGGTGAAACGGAACGCTCAAAAGCCGAGGGGAAAAGGGCTGAACTTGTTCATATTGCGGTGTTCAAGAAAAACGACAAACGCACTATATATAACGTAATATACCGGGACGGGAAGAAAGGTATCTATTATATGAAACGTTTCTTTGTCAGCGGTGTCATACGAGACCGCGACAACGATTTGACCAAGGGAACCCCTGGCAGCCGTGTCGTTTATTTCTCAGCCAACCCAAATGGCGAGGCAGAAGTTATCCATATCACACTCAAACCTGATGCACAAGTAAGGAAGCTGACTTTTGATATTGACTTCGCTAAGCTAGCGATTAAAGGTCGAACGGCAATGGGCAACATAGCTTCACGCAACACTATATACCGGATTAACCTCAAGAGTCACGGAGTGTCTACGTTGGGGGGACGCAAAGTCTGGTTCGACAATGTCGTACATCGTCTTAACTACGAAGAGCACGGAGAATATTTGGGCGAGTTCCAGGGCAACGACAAAATCCTAGTAATACTCAAGACCGGGGATTTCTACACCACTGATACAGACATCAACAACCACTACGACGAAGACATATTGTTCATTGGCAAATATGACCCAAACACCGTGTGGACTTTAGCATACTCCAACAAAGAAACCGACGACAATCCTTACCTAAAGAGATTTCAACTCGCAGCCACTGCAAAACGACAGAATTTCCTCAGTGACGAAATCGTGTCAACCATATATGTCTTGTCACGAGAGTTTTATTCTCGCATAAAAGTAACGTTCGGAGGCAATAGCAATTATAAAGAACCGCAAGAAATCGAATGTGCGGACTTTATAGCCGTCAAGGGCTTCAAGGCGAGAGGAAAGAGAATTACGAACCTCGAAACGGCGCAAATAGAAGAAGTGGAGCCTCTGCGCCAAAATGAAGATTCCAATAACGAAGAAACTTCTTCCAACGACGGCAACCTGGCAACAGACAACGATGTTGTGGAAGACGAGGCAATGCAAAAGAGCGACGACGAAATACGCGACGAGATAAACGTGCAACTGCGTTTGTTTTGATTTTTTATGCGTCAAGTGGCAATCGAAGTCCCCGTTGCCACAAGTTCGAAATTAAGAAGTGCAAAAAACACGCCAAAATTCTTTGGAGTTAGAAAAATAAAACGTACTTTTGCACTGCAAATATGGGCGAGTGCTACACGGCTAGCTCCCTTCGAATCCCCCAGGGCTTGACCGCAGCAAGGGTAGTTGGTTGTAGCAGCGCGATGCAGTTAGCTTGCCCACCCCGCCTCTTTAGCTCAGTTGGCCAGAG
>CAVGQS010000181.1:0-1039 GCA_963631415.1 Lactococcus garvieae
GTCGTATGTAGTACGGGCAAATGTATTCTTTATCCACGAAGAAGTGTGAGTTGGCATGCTTTTATTGTGTACTTTTATGGTTCTTGATACGTGTCATCATATTGCCTGTTTGCTTCCTTCCAGGCCTTGTGGTGTATTTTGCACTGCTCGTATGCATATTGTGCGGGACTGTACTCTTTCTTGATTGCGCGTTTGTATTCTTTCTTTGCTTTGCGATATTCGCGAAGGCATTCGTAGGCATAGCCTCTGTCATAATAGAGTTTGCCTGCATACCAACCAGTTTGCAGTGCATAGTCAGAGTAAGTGATAAAGTTTTTGTAGTCACCTTTGTTGTAGTAGACGTAGGCTTTGTCCTGGTATTCTTCGAAGCGTTCCTTCATTTTTTGCTGGTAGTATGTTTCTGCCTGAACCTGCAGCAACATCTCTTCAACAGAAAGAGGCCTATATCTGCTGCTTATGACAAGGGATTGAGCCGCCCCTGTAACAGCAACAGCGGCCAATGCCAGTAGTATCAAATACTTTTTCATGTGATTGAATGTTTTGTGGTTGAAATTGTTCTGTTATCCTTTATGACGGTATGATGGAAAAGGTTAGCAACAGAGTTAGATGCTCTTCGAAAAAGCCGCAGAAACACACCAACCTGTCGGCTGCACTTGCAGAGGCCCCTTGCTTTAGTTTACGTATGCTTGCGATGGCGTTTGATGGCGTTCGCGTATTACGTCACTGCTTATCTGGACTGACGCAACATCTCCGCTTTGTTTACCTTTGTAACGATAAATCAAACCTGTATGAGAAACCTTGCATAAATCAAACAATGCACAAGTTTCGGCATCAGATGAAGCGCTACTAAGTATTTCATCCACAATGTCATTGGAAGATTCTCGTATGGCATCAATGCTACAAATTGATTCGTCACAATCAACTTCATAAACTATGTTGTTGTCTTCTAAGTGTATCCCGGTTACGGTCATGCCTTCGTCAACAACTATGGGAAATTGTTTGCTTTGCATTTCCAACATAAGAGCAAGACCGTCAAGCA
>CAVGQS010000181.1:1049-3670 GCA_963631415.1 Lactococcus garvieae
GCTTGGGAAGGTGACTCATCATGGTTTTTCATCTTCTTCATATAAGCTGGAGAAATCCAAACGACACATTCAGTTGGCGAATCCTGGTTGATAACAAATTTCAAAGCCGCATCGTTTTTGAGAAGTTCTTCAAGTAGTATATTGCCGTTTCCGTCTTGACCATTCATGCAAGACATTGAAAGAAATAAAAGAGCCCGACTTGCCTCTGGATTCTCTTTAAATACCTCACTGTTGAAATATTCCGGCTTGAAATCTAAATAATAGACAACTGCACATTTTGCATCGTCAGTGTTAGTTTCCTCATATTTAATTGAAGTCACTTGGCCTGCCCCTCCGGCCATCTGTATGGGGCATTCATTATTCGCGCGTTCAACGTCTGAGCGAAGACCAGAGAACACTGCCGTTTTAATACATCGGCCAGTAGCGCCAATCACAATAAGCACAAGAAATACAATACCTAGAATTTTGATTGTCTTTTTCATAATTGTTTTGTTTTTATATGTTGTTTAATATTGATTTTATAACACTCGATATGAATTGGAACTTTGCTATAATCTGCTCTACAGGCACAACCGCAAATTCAAAATCGGTCTTTGCATTCTCAAAGACAGGACGCAGTCCGTCAGAGATAATCGTCGGGTGGTCAGCCACAAAGGGAGATAAAATCGTAGCCGCAAAGAACATAAACTCGCGGATGAGATAGTCAGCGCCTTCAGCATATTCTTTTTGAGAGAACAGGGGGTTTCCCGACATCAATCCTTTTGCCAACACATCATTAAATTTTGTGCGGAGATCATTCTGCCCGTAACAAAGCAGCAAGAACAGGTCTAATGACGAGACCATCAATTCCTGCTTCTCGTAAAGATGGTCCAACAGGTGGGTCACAATACAATAGAATCCGTCCTCAGCCCACACCTCACGAATGTCAGAGTCATTCATCCAGTCATACTTCAAGCACATGCAGAAGCATTCTCCCAAACGGTCCTTCTCTGAATAATTGGTGATAAGTTGGCCGCCTCCTGACCGATTAAAGTTATTGTACAAGTTGTACAGGCTATACTGCAGAGAGGAAATGTCCTCACGTTCAAAGTGCCCGATAGCCTCGTCCACTAGTTGTTTAACCATAGAATTGTCCATTGCCTTTTGTCTTTTAATTGCCGAGCTGTGTTTTGCTCGCTTATACCCTTAATGCAAAAGGAACAGCTTAGGTTAACAACGTCTTGCCGTAAATGTGCGTTTTTGCCGTTTATGGAAAAAATGCAGCTCTGCTAGTCAAGAACAACGAATGGAGCCCAGTAGAACGGGTCGGAAGCACCATGGCTAATCAGATAGTCTTGGGCTTTCTTCACAGATTGTCTTACGGTCTTGCCGCCAAGGAGGTTTTTGTAGAATTGTTCCATGAACATTGCCGTCACATCGTCAGACACTTTCCAAAGAGTCATCAAAATAGTTTTTGCTCCGGCTTGTTTGAAAGCTCGCTGAAGGCCCCAGACGCCTTCGATGGGGTCTATATGCCCTCGTGCTGTTTCGCAGGCTGACAGGACCACCAGGTCGGTGTTGGACAAATCCATACGGGCGATTTCGTCAGCAGTAAGGATTCCGTCTTCAACTCCATCTGGAATCTGCTCGCCTTTCCATGCTGTATTTCCTCCTGAGAGGACTAGTCCTGACCAAAGCATATAGCTGTTATTTGGAGTGAGGCCTGATACGGACTGGGCGAAGTCGCTGTTGTCGTATTGCTGCTGGTTTGATATGGCAAAGCCATGCGTAGCGACGTGAAGGATGCTAGGAGATTTCCCGCTTATGGCTTTGAAGGCTTCTTCGCTGGCGTCTTTCCCGAAATATGCAACGCGTTCAATCCCGTTGTCCTTTATTAGTGGAAGAATGGCTTCTATTTCCCTCTTTGTTCCAGGAATCTCCTGCCAATCACCTCTGAAGTTTTCTCCTCTGCAACGCATCAGTTGACTAATATCTTCTCCGCTAAAGTTGGAGTATTTGCTTGAGTTGTCTGCCATCTCTTGCGAAGTAAGATTAAATGCAGGCGAGCCAAAAGCCATAAAACTATTAGGTTTCGTCAAGCTGCCGAAATTTGCTTTCTCGCTAGGAGAGGAAAGCATCACCATATTAAATTTGTCCCTAAGGCGCATTCCGTGCTCATCTACGAGCGCATCAAAGTTTATTAAAGAAAGAGGCCCAATAGTGGAGTAATACACGTCATGGACTCCATTCAGATGCTGTTGTAGCGGTTCCCACAAAAGCCGGTATAATTGTTTGGCCTTGTCTTCCGAATATAGTTGAGAGATGAACTCCGGTGTTGGATTATTAAAAAAGATATTTTCTGCGGTGTCAACTTCAGCCAATTGTACCAGTTTGGGGTGTTTGTCTTCCTTTTTTAGTATGAACGCGCCATAGTGCGCCTCTATTTCTGTATATGATTTCAGAGTTGGATCATAGCAGAACAACACAATCGCTTCGTTGTCTTTCAACGTGCTGACAGTCTTTTCAAAAGACCAGTCGTTAAAGGGGACGCTGCTCATGAAAGTGGTATCAGACCTGATAATCTCCTTTTCTAATTTTACAATTTCACTACGCAGAGAGTCTCTTTGCCCAGTGGATAATCC
>CAVGQS010000182.1:0-3569 GCA_963631415.1 Lactococcus garvieae
ATTTTCGTGCGGACTTAACGAAAAAATTTCGGGCGAAACGCTGCAACGTTTCGCCTCGAAACGTTGCTTTGTTTCGCCCGAAACGTTGCAGCGTTTCGCGGCGAGATTTTTTCGCCAAGTGGCTTTAAAAATTTTTTAAGTCCTTGTTTTCAATTGCTAAAGTCCTTCTTTGGTGAACTGAGGTGGATGAAGGGGAATTTGTGGGTTCTATTTGAAGAGGTAGCGCGCCAGTCCGTAGACGTAGCGGCGGAAGCCCGGCTTGTAGGCGAGGAGCTTGTCGAACCACCCGAGGTGGCGGCCCGCAACCTTCACCACCATGCCTACGTAGACCATGGCGAAGAGGGTGCCGATGCCCACCACCTGCCACTGCCAGGCGCCGAAGAAGATGTAGCAGAAGGCTACGGCAATGACCACGAGCGAGATGTCGACGGCTATCTTGACCTTGGGGAACTCCACGCCGGTCACGTTGCTGATGGCGACGGGGAAGCCCTCGCCCGGCATGGTGACCGAACCGCAGCGCACCTCGAGGGCTATGCCTGCGCCCAGAATGGTGCAGCCGGCTATCTGCGCGGCAGACTTGGCGAGCAGGTTTTCGGGGACGAGCCACGAGGTCAGGGTCATGTTGACGTCGATGAGCGAGCCGAACACGAAGCCCACCAGCAGCTGGAAGAGCTGCACGGGCTCAAACTTGCGGCGCAGCACGGCTATTTGTCCCAGCACGAGCACGGCGTTCATGATATAGGTATATTGGCCGATGGTCAGGCGGGGAATGCACGGGCCGTCCTTGCCCGCCATCTCGAAGACGTAGGGAATGGTGGAGATGACGCTCGAGCCCAGCATGCTGCGCACGCAGACTGCTACGCCGAGGGTCATGATGAATAGTGAAACGAGCAACAGCAGGTGTTGCCAAACGAAGGATATGATTCTGTCTTTCTTTGTCATGGTTTTTTGGCTATATATATAATAAGGTATAGGCGAAGTGCGCAATTGGGCGCGCTTCGGCGGACTTCGGCATACAAAAAAAGCCGGAACCCTCCATAGAAGATTCCGGCTCGGTACCCAGAGCCGGGATCGAACCGGCACGTCTTTCGACATTGGTGTTTGAGACCAACGCGTCTACCAATTCCGCCATCTGGGCGTCATGTCTAACGCTAAAAGTGCGGCAAAGGTAAAACATTATTTTGACACAGCAAACTTTCGGCCCCTGTTTTTTGCGGGTCGGCGGCTGTCGGCGCAGTCAACGGCGCTACATGTCGTCCATCGACAAGCCCTTGCAGGAAATGTCGTAGCCCTGAAACTCGCCAGTGGCGCGGAGGAAGGCTTCCGCCTTGCTGCGCAGGAGCCCGAGGTCTATGTTGCCGGGCTTGCGCTTGACCTCAAAGAAGGTAGCCTTGCGGTCCAGTTCGTTCTCGGCAACGATGTCGATTTCGTTCTCTCCCTTGCGGTCCCACCAGCCTCCGAGGCGGGTGAAAGAGCGGCTTTCGATGAGCACTCTTCTGAAGTAGCGCTCGAGCATCAGGCCGCTGAATGTCTCGTAGTCGCGCTGTATGATGGTGCGGAGGCTGTCGTAGTTTTCTATCTCAAGCATGTAGTTGTACTTGTAGATGAAGCGGAACCAGAAGGTGAAGAAATTGTCGTTTGTGACGTAGCGGACGTTTTTGGATGACGCGCGCTGGAACAGGGGCTGCCTCTTGGAGATGATTTCGTAGTAGTCTTCGAGCTTTGTGAGGTAGCCGCCGATTTCCCTGCCAACGACGCCCTCGATTTCGGCGCGCGAGGTCTTGCCCCTTGCTATGGCGGAGAGGATGGAGAAGTAGACTCCGTAGTCCTTGCCGAACTCCTCGACTAGGATGGCCTTTCCCTCTCCGAGGAACACCGAGTCGGCGCTGACGATTTTGTTCACCATCTTGGTCTTGGTGGTGGCTCCGGCGTCCATCAGAATCCTTACGTATTTTGCGACTCCTCCGGTGAAGGAGTAGAGCGCGAGCAGGTCTTCGGGCGTATAGTCTGGGTTGTAGTCGGAGAGTATCTCCTTGAGCACTGCCGGAGTGAACGGGCGGACGGTCATCATGTTGGTCTGCCTGTTGTAGAGCGGCTCCTTCTTGTCCCTGAAGATTTTAGTCATCATAGAAAAGATCGAACCGCAGACGACCAGATTTATTTTGGAGGTCGGGTTGTGCTGGTCCCAGATGCGCTGCATGTCGCTGAAGATGGACTTGTTGACCCTGAAGAACTCCTGAAACTCGTCGATGAACAGGGTGAACGGACGCGATGCGGAGAGCTTCATCAGGTACTCGAATATCTCGGCAAACTTTTCGGCTCTGCCCATTACGGGGATTCCCAGCTTGCTCTCCACTTCTCCTTTGAAGTCCTCGCACAACTCCGGTTCTGCCTTTCTCGCCACGAAGAAATACAGGGCGGGCTCGTCCTCGTACGCTTTCCATACGAGTGAGGTCTTTCCGATGCGCCGGCGTCCTGTCACCACAGTGAACTGTGCGCTGCCCTTTGTCCTCTCGCGTATTTCCCTCAGCGAGGCAATCTCTTTTTCTCTGTCGTAGAATCTCATGTCCGTGCTCTCTAAATTCTTTGTTGCGAAACCGTCGTTTCCGAAACGGCTGTTTCGCAACCGCAAATTTAGGAAGTTTTTCGCCAATGGCAATGTGTTTGGCGGAAATTTAGATGATGGCGCAAAATCGGGGTAATACGCATTTTGTCGTTGTAGATTTGGGCGTGTTTGGAATTTATTGCCTAAATTTGTGGCCATAGGTAAATATTTGCATTCTTAATAAATGGCTATGAGAACACGGAATTTCTTTTCTTTCTTGTTGATGGCGGCAGTTGCCGGCCTTGTGCTTGCGTCTTGTTCGAAGACTGAGGACAGTGCAGTAGAGTATATCCCCTTTCAAGAGACCGACGACGGGCAGTGGGGCATGATTTCAATGGACGGAAAGGTACTATTCAAAGAGGAGTTTAAGAACAAACCGACAGTGGTGCGCGACGGCCGATTCTTTGTGCGCACTAACGGTGGGTTTTGGGAAATGTATGACGCAAGCGAAAAGCCTAAGAAAATAGGCGCTGACTATGCGCACGTTTCCGGCTTTTATAATGGCAGAGCTCTGGTTGCAGCCAAGAACCAGCCTGTTTCTATCATTGACACGGAAGGCAAGGAAATCAAAAAGCTTGACAAGATTGACGGAAAAGAAGTGGACGGCGTTAGGGCTTTTTGTGAGGGTTATGCCGTGTTTATGACGACAGACTCGCTGCTTGGGGCTATAGACATTGACGGCAAGTGTGTTGTGAAGCCTGAATATTGCTCACTGAACGACTGCGGAGACGGCAAGTTTATTGGCGTGCACAAAAAGTACAAGAAGAACATTGACGAAGGAAAGATAGATAAAGTAAAAGTCTCGGTTATAAACACTAGCGGCAAAGTGCTGTTCGATTTTCGTTCAGACAAGTATGAGAGTTACCATACCAGATTTGCCGATGGAAAATTGGCTGTCTGCGTAAAGAAAGACGGCAAGAAAACTTGGGGCATTATCGACGATAAGGGAGAGTATGTAGTAAAG
>CAVGQS010000183.1:0-3518 GCA_963631415.1 Lactococcus garvieae
GCTGGATAGAGCAACAGCCTTCTAAGCTGTGGGTCCTGGGTTCGAATCCCAGCCAAATCACGATAATGGCGGCATGGCCGCCTTTTTCGTTTCCGGCAATTAGTCGTTTCCTGACAATTAGCAACTTATAACCGTCAATGTGCACTCAGATGAAATAAACGAGAGCGGACATGTTGAAAAGCAAGTGGTTGAAGCACGTTTTTGCTAGGTTTTGTACATTTGGATTATGCCTTGTTGAATTTTACTGACGGCGATAATAAACAGCTTCTCACACCAGTTGTTTCGCATAAATGGCTTAAATTTGCATTGTTTTGACCGTAAAGGAATTTGTGGTATTAGAGCAGTGTTTTCACTAAACTCCAGGAAACGTTATGACAGAAAGAGAAACAAACGATACTAATCCTATACTTCAGGAGTTGGTCTCTCCTGTTCTTAAAAAAGCGGGAGGCCAGTTAACAGCAGAGACGATGTCAGCTTTGAGTTCTGACGAAATTACGTTGTTGGCGTACTACATTTTGCGCAGGGAACTCCTTGAAGGCGGATTTGTTCAACTGATACAGAACGGGTATGGTCCGTTTGTTTTCCTCAACCCGTTTGCCAAGGCATTGCGGCTTTGGGGGGCGAAGGATTTTTCCGCCTGGCTCTATGACGCGCGCGAACTCTACGAAAAGACAAAAGGCGAATTGGAACAACCAACACAGAGTGACGAAGAGTTCATGGCACTCTACGAGCAGCATCCCGAGTGGGATGAGTTTGACGACACGTTTGTGGAAGAAGAACCGGCGACGACCGCCTTGATTTGTGACCTATACAGAAGACTACACACCAATGGCTGACAAGAAATCGACAATAAAAGCTAATGTTGTAATAAAGAACAGGAAAGCCTCGTTTGACTATTTCTTTGTTTCGAGATACACCGCAGGCATTGTGCTTACCGGCACTGAAATAAAATCAATAAGGCAGTCTAAGGCCTCGTTGGTTGACACATATTGCTACATACACAATCACGAATTGTGGGTGAAGAACATGTATGTTGCTGAGTATTTCTACGGCTCATTCAACAACCACAACAGCAGGCGCGACAGAAAGTTGCTTCTTACAAGCAAAGAACTGGCAAAACTGGAACAACAGTTGAAAAATCCGGGATTCACTATCGTGCCAGTTGAACTGCACATTAACGAAAAAGGGTTGGCAAAACTTGACATTGCCCTTGCCCGAGGCAAGAAACTCTATGACAAACGAGCCACACTGAAAGACAAAGACGACCGCCGCGAGATGGAACGCGCACTTAAGAGCCATTGACAGATGAAGATTGAAGACGAAATAAAGAAGCGCATACTGGTTCTTGACGGTGCGATGGGCACTATGATTCAGAGCTACCAGCTTAGCGAGCAAGACTTCAGAGGCGACCTGTTTTACGACATAGACTTCCAGATGAAGGGAAATAATGACATTCTGTCGCTGACTCGTCCCGACATCATTGAGGATATTCACAGGCGCTATCTTGAGGCTGGTGCTGACATTATAACTACAAACACGTTCTCTGCGCAGCGGATATCCATGGCAGACTATCACTGCGAGGATTTGTGCGGCAAGATGAACCGTGCAGCCGCCAGGATTGCATTAAGCATAGCGAAGCAATATACCGAGAAGAATCCGGCAAAACCGCGATTTGTGGTCGCCTCAATCGGCCCGACGAACAAAACGGCATCAATGTCTCCCGACGTAAACGACCCCGCACTGAGAGACGTGACATTTGACCAGTTGGCTGAGGCCTACCACGACCAGATGAAGGTGCTTGTGGAAGAAGGCGTCGATGGTTTGCTGATTGAGACGACATTTGACACTCTCAACGCCAAGGCAGCCATCTATGCCGCGGAAGAAGTAACGGAGGCAGCCGGCAGGAAAATACCAATAATGCTGTCGGCAACGGTTTCCGACAAGGCCGGGCGCACGCTGAGCGGCCAACGGCTTGATGCTTTCGTCACCTCAATAAGCCACGCAAACATTTTTTCTGTTGGACTTAACTGCTCATTTGGACCTCAAGAAATAAGGACGTTCTTAGAGGAACTGGCTCGCAAAGCCCCCTACTACATCTCCGTGCACCCCAACGCCGGACTTCCCAATGCTATGGGAACCTATGACGTCACTCCCGAGCAGATGGCGGAGCAGATGAAGATTTTTGTTGACGAAAGGTTGGTTAACATTATTGGCGGATGCTGTGGTACGACAGACGAATTCATAGCACAATACAAGTCTATAGTTGCAGATGAGAACGGCAATGCCAAACCTATACACATTCCGGCAGACGCATCACAATACCTGCAGTTGTCGGGACTGGAACTTCTGGAAGAAACACCTGAAATTAAGTTCATAAATGTAGGCGAGCGCTGCAACGTGGCTGGTAGCAGGAAATTTCTGCGACTGATTAGCAGCCATGCGTATGACGAGGCATTGGAAATAGCGCGCAAGCAAGTTGACGACGGGGCACAGGTACTAGACCTCAACATGGACGACGGACTCTTGGACACGCAGAAGGAAATGACGACATTCGTCAACCTGTTGGCGTCAGACCCTGACATATCGCGCGTACCACTCATGATTGACTCTTCAAAGTTTAACGTCATTGAAGAAAGTCTGAAGTGCATACAGGGAAAACCTATCGTCAACTCCATCTCACTGAAAGAAGGCGAAGAAATATTCATTGAGCGAGCAAAGCGCGTCCACCAACTCGGCGCCGCTATGATAGTAATGGCTTTTGACGAAAACGGGCAAGCCTGTACATACGAGCAGAAAGTGTCTGTCTGCAAACGGGCTTATAACTTGTTAACGACAAAAGCCGGAGTCCCCCCTACCGACATTATCTTTGACCCCAACGTTCTGTCTATTGCGACAGGAATGCCTGAACACGACCGCTACGCCTTTGATTTTATCGAGGCAACGGCATGGATAAGGAAAAACCTACCCGGTGCGCACGTTAGCGGAGGTGTCAGCAATCTTTCGTTTGCTTTCAGAGGCAACAACTATCTGCGCGAAGCCATGCACGCAGTCTTCCTCTATCATGCCATAAATGCTGGTATGGATATGGGCATTGTCAATCCTGCAACCCGCATAATGTATTCAGACATTCCAGATAACTTGCGTGCCTTACTGGAAGACGTAATATTATATAAGGATGCCAAGGCCTCTGAAAGACTCATAGAACTTGCCCCTAAGCTTCTGGAGGAAAAACAAGGGGTAACCCGCAAGACTGACGGCAATGAAAAGCTGGGCAAAGAACTTAGCATAGAGGATCGTCTTCAGCAAGACCTTATAAAAGGTGACACTACGCACCTTGATGAACATTTGGCTTGCGCACTGCAGAAATATGAGAAAGCGGTCGAGATTATTGAAGGACCACTGATGGCAGGCATGGCAACAGTCGGAAAACACTTCGCTACCGGACGCATGTTTCTGCCACAAGTGGTGAAAACCGCACGCACCATGAAGAAGGCTGTAGAGTTCCTGCAGCCTTATAT
>CAVGQS010000184.1:0-3451 GCA_963631415.1 Lactococcus garvieae
CGATAACTCCAGTTATTGATGTTCATCAGGAAATTGACAGGACCACCGCCTTCGCCGCAACCAAAACAATGATAAGTGTTTCTTGTTGGAGAAACGCTAAAAGACGGGGTCTTCTCATCATGAAAGGGGCATAGGCCTTTGTAACTCGTACCCGCTTTGCGCAACGTCACAAATTCCTCGACGACTTCAACAATATTCATTGCCTGAAAAATCTGGTCTATAGTCTTTTGAGATATCCTCGACATTGTTACAACGGGTTTGTGGTTATGAAAAATACACTCTTTTTACTCTGTCGCTAACTGACGTCAGAATTTCATATGGTATGGTATCCAGAATTTCGGAAAGCACGGTTACAGGCAATTCGGGACCGAATATTTCCACACTGTCGCCTTCTTTGCAGTCTATGTCTGTAACGTCAATCATGCACACGTCCATACAGATATTGCCAACATAACCGGCTTTTTTGCCGTTGACAAGGCAATAGCCGTTTCCTCTCCCCAAATGGCGGTCCAGCCCATCTGCATATCCTATAGGTATCGCAGCTATCCTGCTTGGACGTGTCAGCACCCCTCTGCGACTGTAGCCCACTGTGTCCTCTTGCGTCACATCACGAATTTGCAGGATGGTAGTTTTCAACGTGGAGATGGTGTTGATGACAGAATTGTCAAAGGGATTGATTCCATAAAGTCCGATACCAAGCCTAACCATATCCAAATGATACTCTGGGAATCGCTCTATTGCAGCCGAATTGCATATATGCCTAATGATATGGTGCGAAAAAACGCTTTGCAGTTTTAGACTAGCCTTATTGTACAACTCAAACTGGTGGCGGGTGTAATCGTCAAATTGATCGCTGTCACTACCAACAAAATGAGAGAACACTGAGCATGGCTTCAATGCTGTCTGATGCTTCAGAATATCTATCAGCTTGTCAATATCCCTCACGGGATCGAATCCCAACCGGTGCATTCCCGTATCGAGCTTTATATGAATTGGGAAATTTGTGATGCTAGAGCGGTTTGCGACTTTTATTAGGCTGTCAAGCAACTTGAAGCTATAGACCTCGGGTTCCAAGTTGAACTGAAACAAATCGCGGAAAGAAGTCATCTCGGGGTTCATTATCATTATATGACTGCGAATACCACCTTGTCTAAGCGCAACGCCTTCGTCAGCAACTGCAACAGCCAAGTAGTCTACCTTATGGTCTTGCAGTGTTTTGCTGATTTCGATACTGCCAGCTCCATATGCAGAAGCCTTCACCATGCAGACAATTTTCTCGGTTGGCTTCATCATTGAACGGTAATGGTTAAGATTGTCGACTATGGCATTGAGGTTCACCTCCAGTATTGTTTCGTGAACGCGCTTCTCCAAATAAGCCGTCAGCCTG
Source organism: Lactococcus garvieae (assembly GCA_963631415.1). Taxonomy (GTDB): domain Bacteria; phylum Bacteroidota; class Bacteroidia; order Bacteroidales; family Bacteroidaceae; genus UBA6382. The sequence continues at coordinate 1,388 of CAVGQS010000184.1, forward strand.
TCAAAATGAAAAGGTCTTGCTCCCTTGATCAACACTGTCGCATCGTGTAGTTTTGACAGTTCTCCACTTGTTACCAATAGGTTGGTGGACTGGTAGTTCGCATGAGGCGTTTTGAACAACGACGAGTATTTGTTCAAGTCGGCTCCGACACCAATCAAATAATCTATTTTGTGTTTTTCAATCTGGGATGCAACAGTTTCATACAAATGTTTTTTGTCGTGCGCACCCTGAAGGATGTCACTTAAAATTAAGACGCGTTTTTGTGTCGCATCTTGATTCCGACGACTCATAAAATCTATTGCGATGTCAAGCGAGTTGATGTCAGAATTATATGAGTCGTTGATGAGAGTCAAGCCACGCTGTCCCTCCTTGACTTCCAATCTCATGGCGACTGGTTCCAACTTGTTCATGCGTTCAACAAGTTCCTTGGGGTCGTAGTCCATAGCCAAAGCCGTTACGAACGAAGTAATGCTATTTTGTATTGAAGCATTATCAATAAACGGAATTGCGAATGTTACGACCGTTTCGTTGGGCAGTTTCAGAGTCATTTCGGTACGTCCATCTTGACAGACGATTTTGTCTACATGAACGCAGGCGCAAGACGATGTGCCATCTGCACTCCAGCCATATAGTTTATCTCCTTCGATGTCCTGGGAGCTAATGGCGTTCATGATCACAGCGTCGTCCGCAGGAAACACTATCTTCTTAGCATTTTTTGCCAGCTGCAACTTTTCCAATGCCTTCTGCTCCAAAGACGAGAAATTCTCCTGGTGAGCGCTTCCGATATTAGTAATTACTGCAATGTCTGGAACTATCATAGAAACCAGCGACGACATTTCGCCAGGCTTAGATATGCCCGCCTCTATGATAGCTAAGTCGGTGTCAGGCTGAATGAGTGTCAACGACAATGGCACTCCTATTTGAGAATTGTAGCTCTTGGGTGAACGCACGGTGTTTTGTCTGTCGCCAATGAGCTGGTAGAGCCACTCCTTAACTACTGTCTTGCCATTTGAGCCAGTAATGCCAACAACTGAAGTGTTGTAGGACGACTTTCTGTGGTAACGCGCAATTGTCTGCAGTGTGGCCAATGGCGAGTCGCTTACAAGAAATGTTGCCTGCGGCATGGATTCAAGAGTAGCGTATTGGCTGTCGCAAACAAAAGCGCGGACTCCCGCATCATAGAGTTCCTTTATATATCTATGACCATCGCCATGAGGTGTCCTTATAGCGAAAAAAACGGTACTGTCGGGGTAGGCGAGCGAACGACTGTCGGTCAGCAGTGTGTCAATGCAGAGAGGGGCATCAGCGTTGCCCATGACTTTGCAGCCTGAGATATCTACAATTTGTCGAAGTGTATAGTTCATTTTTCTATGTTTTCTCGGGGTTGTTACAATTGGAACATTGAGGGATACTTAAGTTTGAGACTATCTGTCTTTTCCTTTATAATAGAATCAAGATGAATTGCAGCGGCAGCTGATGAAGGCTTGTGTTCTCTCATTTTAACAACTGGGCTCCACTCTTCTATGAAAGAAAGCGTCTGTTCGTCCAAATAGTGCAGACTGAACTGCTCCCAAATATAGTCTTCCGCCACAGAAGACGGATGGACCATATCAGACGCATAGAAACGATAATCTCTGAGTTCGTCGTTCAATATCTCGTAGGCGGGAAAATAGAAGATGTTTTCACTTTCCCTCATGCTTTGTTCAAGTGCGACAAACAACGTTGCCTTGCTTGCTTGATTTTTATGCAAACCGTATTTGAGATACCTGTATGGACTCACAGATGTCACGACCTTCACATTCGGGCTCACACAACGCATTCTGGAAACAATTTGGGTGAATATTTTGGCAATTTCCTCTGCCGTCATCTCCTTTTCATCAAAAAAGGAAGCTGGCATTTTGTGGCAATTGGCAACACACAAGTTTCGTTTATCATCCTTAAGAGAATAGTAGTGCGTCGTACCAAATGTAACCATCAGCACATCGAGTTCTTTTAGCCAAGAGGCTACCTTGTCTAATACTTGTAAGAAGGAAGTCCGGCATTCCTCACGAGTACTGCCTTGTA
>CAVGQS010000185.1:0-3410 GCA_963631415.1 Lactococcus garvieae
CTCGTATGACTACGGGATGGTCTACCAACTGATACAAGACGGCAAAGACTGGCTTATCTACAACCCTAGCGACAACACATACATCGGCAAGGCAACCGCAACCTTCAACTATAATGTTGCAACTTCATCCGACCCCGTAAAACAAAGCATAGGGGTAACCGAGAACGGTAAATTCACAATACAAAACACTGGCAACGACTATGTGTTTTCATTGTCCAACAACCACAATGGCTCGGCAGAAAGCTCAGGCAGCCTTAATGTGTGGGGAAGTGCGCAAGAAGCCAGCAAGTACGGAATAAACCTATGGTATCTGGAAGCCGTGCCCGCAAACTATGTGGGCGTGCTGAAGTCAAACGGCTCGACAAAAGACATAAGCGAAGCTATACAAACATACGGAACTCTGGGAACTGACATTACGACAAGCTCCGACCCGGGATTTCACAACACAGAAGCCGTAGACAACTACAATGCAGCACTGGCTAAAGCACAAGCACTCACAGGAGAGGAAGATCTATCACAAATCCAAAGCACCTTGGCAAATCTCCGGGCCGCCTATAACCAAGCGTTGCCAGCAAATCCCATCAAGGCGGGCTTTTACTACATCGCAACAGCAGGGAACGGGAGCGGATATAGCGGAGGCCCATATAACTACGAAGGCAAGTCCGCCCTTTACAACGAAAGTGATCTCGTGAAATGGAAGCCGTTTGACCCAACTGACCTCAACCAAGTATACTATTTGTCGGACGCGGCCAACGGAAACTGGAACGTCTATTCGGTTATGGACCAATCCTACATCAACAAAGGAGCAAAGAGCTACCACACAAGCATCTCAACAACGTCCACTCCCACCACGCCTCAGACATTCACCCAAACAAGCGAGGGCAAGTTCAGCTTTAACTTTGCCGACAACCCGTACGTATACTCTGTGACAGCAGGACACAACGGCACCAGCGACACCGACGGGAATCTGGACATTTGGGGCACACCAGAGGAAGCGAAGAAATACGGAATTAACGTGTGGTATATAAAAACCGTTTCCGACAGCCAACTAAACGAGCTATTAAGCACACAGGAAGGAGCCTTGGCAAAATGCCTTGACTATGAAAACACTCTGGGCGGCATGACCACGGGAACAGCTCCAGGCTATTATCTGAAAGAAACATTGCTGTCCTTCGAGACGAAAATCGACGAGGCGAAAACAACGCTGGCCGACAGTCTGCTTACTGACGACCAACGCAACGAAACATTGACGGCACTTGAAGAAGAATACCAAAAAGCCAACAAGACCGTCCCGATTACAGACGGCTATTACTACATACTGAACACCAACGAAAACTACATTAAGAAACGAGGCAACAAGGCAGCCATCTACACTGCACCAAATTGCCAAGTATCCAAAGACAGGTCTGCCTGCCTATATAACACCCTTGACAAGAACAACGCCAACTATATTTTCAAGATAACAGAAGAGCAGAACGGATACTCAATTGAAAACGCATATACCCATTGGTATCTGGACATTGCTGCCAAAACCAGCGACATACTGAACTGCACCAAAGAACAGTGTTCCTTGCAGAACTTCACATGGCACGAGAGCGGTTCCTTTTTCATGTCAGACTCCACAAACTGCAACAGCATAGCCTTGTCCGACACAGATTCCTACGAGCGTCAAAAGCTTGTGACGACAGAATTCATGACCACAACTGCCAGCAATGCAAACACCTGGACGCTGCTTCCCGTTGAACAAGACGAAGTAGAGAAACTCATTGCGAGCCAGAAAATTACCGACGCGAAGGCTGAGGAGGCGTTTAGCCGCATGGTAAGTTACAAGGACTCCGCTGAAATCGCCTACCAAAACATCACAGACAGCGCAGGTACCAAATACGACGTCGAAGCGGTAGCAGAGCTCAAATCAAAATATAATATTGTAGACAAATACATACAGTCACGCAGCTATGACATCACAACTACCGCCACAGAATACGATGCCGCCTATAACGAACTAAAGGCTGCCCTTGAAGACGCGCAGAGTTCAATCGTGGACGACACCACTGACTCACTGCTGCAAGGAACACCGCTTGGAGCGGTTTCTGTAGACTACACCACCAATCTGTCCTCCACAACCGTAAACACGCCGAGCGAAGTCTTCGACAATGACTACACCACATTCTACGCAGCCTACGAAAGGAGTGTGGGATATGTTGGACTGGATTTGGGAAAACAATATGTAATAACTAGAGTTGCCTACGCACCACGCAAAAACTGGGCAGCGCGCCTGGTTTTGGGAGTGTTCGAGGGAGCCAACAAACCGGATTTCAGCGACGCAGTGCCATTCTACGTAATCAAAGACACCCCAGAATACAATCAGATGACATACGCAAAGGTCAACTGCAGCCGCGGTTTCCGCTATGTCAGATACATAGGGCCAAATGACGCGAGGTGCAACATTTCGGAGTTAAAGTTCTACGGAAAAGAAGGTTGCGGAGACGACACACGCCTATACCAGTTGACAAACTTGCCCTTGGTTGTAATACGCACGACGGAAAACGTATCAGAAGTATCGTCAAGGACAACATGGTTGCAAGGGCACATCAACATTATTTCAGAAGACGGCACGACACTCAAGACAGACAGCATGGCTGTACGCGGACGAGGAAACGGCAGCTGGACTTTCGAAAAGAAGCCGTACAAAATTAAGCTCCAGAACAAAGCCAAACTGCTCGGAATGCCAGCCAAGGCCAAGGAATGGACACTAATAAACAACTACGGCGACAAGACCCTCATCCGCAACAACGTAGCATTCTGTCTAAGCGACATCTTTGAGATGAAATATACCCCAGCATGCACCCTGGTTGACGTCATCTTCAACGGGCAATACAAAGGCAGTTACCAATTGTGTGACCAGATTGAAGTGCGCAAAAACAGAGTTGACATTACAGAAATGACCGACCAGGACAATGAGGGAGAGGCTCTTACAGGCGGCTACCTGATAGAATTGGACGCCTACGCCTCGGAGGAGCCAAAATATTTCACTTCGAGCAACTACAGCATACCCGTTACAGTGCACTACCCCAAAGACGATGAAATAACCAATGAACAATTCGACTACATACAGACCGCCTTCAACCAGTTGTGCGCAAGCGTTTTCTCATCGCAGTACAAGACCGAAGAATACGGATATAAGAATTACCTTGACGAGACATCGTGGCTCAAGTATTTCCTCATAGAGGAACTTAGCGGCAACACTGACGGTTATTGGAGCGTGTATCTGGCAAAAGACCGCAACGACGTGTTCAGGACCTATCCCGTATGGGATTTCGACCTCGCATTTGACAATGACAACCGCACCCACCCTATCCTGTCAATGACTGATTTTCTCTCGCTCAGCAGCAAGTCATCAGCAGCGACAG
>CAVGQS010000186.1:0-3406 GCA_963631415.1 Lactococcus garvieae
TTGTTGTATTTGGCCAACTGGGAAGCGGACATGTCGTTTTTGGCGTTCTCCAATTTGTCGCTATATTCTTGTGCCTTTTCCAAGAGTTCAGGGTATTCGGACATAGCAGACATGTCGCCTTTGGTAGCCTTTTTCATCACAGAGATGTACTGGTCAACATAGTTTTCGTAGCTGCGGAGCAGTTCGTCCCAATCTTCAGAGCCTGATGATTCTTCCGCCGTTTCTGATGATTCGTATGAGTCGTCTGTTGTTTCGGTCTCATAGTCACTTTCATCTGATGAGTCGTCTATGTTGACCTCAAACGTGCTGCTGACCTTAAGTTGTTTTGCACCTTCAGGACAGTCAAAAGTAAGGGAAGCACTTTCGCCTACGCCAAGCACAGCAATTGACTTCAATTCGCCTTCGTCGTAGACAATGTCAGAAGCGTCCTTGCCTACAACAATTCCGTCGCCGTCTAGGAATTCAACGGAAAATAATGGTGAAAAGGTGTGGTCGTACCATCCCACTTCCATCCCTTTTTCCCAAGGCTCAGGGAATCCAGCCTTAATCCTCTTGATTTCAATAGAGATTTTTCCAGTATAGTTGATTTTGTAGTCCTTGTTCACCACTTCAAAATATTCGCCAAGAGGTCCTTGAATTTTTTCTGAAACCGGAGTCACAGTTGGTGTCGAACTACCACAACTGCTCAATAGTATCGCAACTGTGGCAAAGAGATAAAACTTGAGTGTTTTCATACTGTTGTTTGTTTAGTTTGATGATTAGTTAGATGTAAAACATCTCAACCTGCTATCATTATATATATCCACCACAAGGCATCGCCAAGGGCGAGAACTCCACACCATCTCGTAAGAGAGCCTTTCTTGCGGAGATACGGAATGATAAAAGTAAGAAGGAAAATGACGAAACATAGTCCGATAGCAAGAATACAGATGGTTTTGCCATCCTCGCTACCTAACTTGTCGGCCACGTCTCCAACTGCCATGCCCAAGAAAGCTACTAATGAAGCAGCTAACGTGATAATAACCCAAATTGCGGAGACAAAAAACCTTAACACCGCGCCGCCAAAAGTTGTTTTCTCCTTACTTTCCTTTCCTTGAAGGCGTTCTTCGGTCGCACCGATAGCCTTTCCTACTAATTCGTCTATCATAATAATAAAAATTTAATGATTCCTACAGCCTTTAAAGCGCTTCGGTTTTTCTTATTGTTTACTTTTATAAATGCAATTCACTGTTAACAGCAAGATGAGGGACAAGATGCCATTGAGAATATAGAAAGACGTGTTGATGCCAGTGTAAGCGTATATAGCGTTTATCGCCAGCAGCAGAAATGCGCCAAAAGCGCAAGTGGCTCGTATGGCTGCACCAGAGCGAGGGTAGTCCTCGTAGGCGATGCCTACCATGCCAATGCCGAGCAAGCTCGTCTCTATTCCGAGAACCAATCCAATAGGCAAGCTGTCTGTTGGATTTTGCGCCAAGGCATAGTAACCCCAGCCAACTAAGATACCGATAAAGACGGCAATAATTGTTTTTACAAAATCTATTTTCATACCACAGCTCATTTATGGGTTCATCAGAATGATTTTCTGTACTTCTGGCACATTCTTGGCTTGCATCCATCCTGTCATGCCAGGCCGCCACACCATTGTGTCGGGTGTAAGCGATTTTGCCCGAGCTAGAGTTGACAGTTCTTCTTCCGTGAATGCTCCTGCCACAGCATTGTTGACCAAAACATGATACTTGGGAGAAGAGGCTCCTTGACCAAGGGCGTTCCCCGCTCCTGGTATCTGCATATTACTGATGCAGTGGTTCATTGTGTTGACCATTTGCTGTGCAACGGCTATGCCCATACCAAACTCTACGAGATGGTCTATGGTGCTGAATGAATTTATGTTGTCCATAGATGTTTTGTTTTATTTGTTACGGCATAGGTGGAGGTGGGGGCGGCGGCGTGGTGCTTTGGAAGAGGCTGCCTAACTCTGCCACATTGCCAGCCATTTCCCAACCAGCCATGCCTTGTTTCCAAACGTAGGTCTGTGGCGTGAGTTGCCCTTGCTGAACCATTTGTTGCAGTTGGTTCATGTTGAAAGGCCCAGCTTGTTGCCCATTTGCCGATATATTATACTGTATGCTTGGGGGAGGCGGAGGTGTGTTCATCTGTCCGTTCATGGCATTGCCCATTTGGTTCATCATGCCTGCCATCTGCTGTCCCATAGCGCCTCCCATGGCCATGCCCATCATTACACCTGCAGGATTCATTCCGCTGCCACCGCCTGCGCCCATGTTCATTGCGCCCATCTGGCCCAGATTCTGTGCGCCCGTTTTGAGTACATCCGCCTGTTGGTCGAGGGCATGAGCGCCGATGAAGTTGGTCTCCGTCTGCAGACGCTGTGCCCGCTGGCTCTCCTCACGCTGGATGCGCAAGGTCTCTTCCATATTTTGGGCATTGATGCGCTGGGTGTCTTGCATGTTCTTGATGTTGATATCCGTCTGCGCCTCTATGGTCTTGGCTTGCTGACCAGCTGTCATACGGCGCAGTTCTGCGTAGCCATCGCTTTCCTTGTCGGGCTCAATGGCGGACAGGTCAAAACGCTTGAGCTTCACTCCAAAGTCGTTAATGAAGTCGGGAGCGAGTTTTGCTCCTATCATATCACTTATGTCCATTACCTTGCGTTCTATCTGCAGCACAGGTATCTGGTAGTCAGAAGGCACATTGGTGATAAAACCTTTGACATACTTCACCACCATATCCTTGACTTGTCGCTTGAACGCTTCCAGGTCAAAATCAATCAAGCGGTGCAATTTGATGAAAGACTTGTAGTCCTCCAGTTGGAAAGTGATGGTGCCTCTTGCCGACATCGGCACAGCGAAATCCAAGAATCGCGGGTCGTACACATCGAAGTAGGGCACGGCAAACTTTATCTGTATGATGCCTGCCAAGTTGATGAAATACACCTCGGCTTGGAAAGGCGACTCGCCGCCAAAAGCTAGCCCTACGATGCTTGACAAAATAGGGAAGTTGGCAGTCTTGATGGTGTCGTCATACGGACCGACGATGAAATCCTGCATCGTTCCGCTATCCTTCTGCTTGTATACGAAGACTGCAACTTCTCCGTCTTTCACTCTCAGACTGCTACCATATCTGATAGAATTTTCTCTCGATGTAGAGTTGGCCGCCTGTCCTTCTGGCCGCCATTTCCACACCAAATATTCCTGCTCGTCACAGCGGATGACATTCATCAGTCCGCCTGACTTTCCTTTTCCTATTCCAAAGAGTCCCATAATTTTGTTTAAGTTAAAAAGGTGTCAACTTCACTCAATTCTCTCTTGCATTTTCTGTGTAGGAAAATACCGGCAAGCAAAAAGATTAAGCCAACAAAAATTGCCCATATTCCACTAGTCTCAAGGAT
>CAVGQS010000187.1:0-458 GCA_963631415.1 Lactococcus garvieae
GCATTCTACGTCACGAACAACGACACTATTAATAGTCAGAACACAAACTACGGATATGCCATATTCTTGGATAAAGACAACAAATGGTTCTTCTTAGACTCCAAGACGAAAGATATTGAAAACATACTGAGAGGAGACTTCAGCAAAGCGGATATAGAAGAGATAGTTGAAAAGACGAAACACCTACATTAGCATATTGTATTCGCAAAAGAAGAGGCCAAGTCTATTGCCTCAAGAATGAGACCGTTATAACGCCGTTTTACGTCAAAACAATTTGCGTAAGATATGTCTCATAACGGCGTGCCTGGCTTTAGAGTTGTCTATGCTTTCAAACGGAAAACCCAGGACAATAACATTGGATGTTGCCACAGCTGCACAAGCGTTGTTTTCATAATATGCGAAAGGCTCTGCCAGGCCAGAAGGCCCTAAGACGTCAACAGATTTGACAGCATAGAAAT
>CAVGQS010000187.1:538-3374 GCA_963631415.1 Lactococcus garvieae
AAATCCGGATTCCATTCCTTCACAATTGAGAACGTGTTATTCCCTACAGTTATAGACGGAGGAGTTTTCATACACGAATCTAATGAATAGCACAAATAATTTGTTGTAAAGTCGTGCTCTGCACTTTCATTCATGTCACGGCCAATATAGGCGCCAGAAACAAAGACCTTGCCACCTTCGCAAAGATAGTCACTGACTAATTTCTTTAACTTAGTCGTGAAGGTTTTATAGTGTTTCAAACTGCTAATGCCGTCATCACGCTGCAACCCGAACAGCAAATCTACGAGTTGGAAGTCGCCGGCAGCGAGAAGGCTGTCGGCAATAGCTTCTGACGAACAAGAGGACACGCTGTAACGATGCTTTTTGTCTTTAATAGCATTTGCGTGTATATAAGCATAGTCAAAATTGTTTCCGGCAATAATTTTGCCCTCCAATTCTGAGCCACTATATCCCAGCCCACCAGAACCTGCTATTCCCTCTTTTGAACGTAAGAAACAACGTTGTGAACCACAGTATTCTGCAGTCTTCATGTAAGGAACGCCTATGTCTGAACCAATGTCAAAGCCTTCTTTATCTTCTGTCATGATGATGTCTGGAGCACTAAGCCTCGTAAAACCATTGACCACAAGTATTCGTCGTCTCTCTTCAGATGCAGAAAGCACTGCAAGTGTTTCACTCGAAAAACTTTCTCCGCCATCGTTGCAAGCAGTGACCTTAAATCGGTAAACAACATCTTTCTCTATCGGCAGTCTGACGGAAAGCGCGCCATTCTCAACAACGTGACCGTTGTCAAAGTCATTTCCGTTTTTGCTAACATATACCACATATTTCGTTGGTGTAGCTGTAGGCTCAAGACTATCCAACTGCGGACTCCAAGAAAGCATAGCAAACGAGTCGGCAGCAACAGCCGAGAACGACCGTACTGGCAAAGGATGAATGACGCAATTCCTCTGATGCTGGAATGCGATGTAACGCGCTATCGCCTTGTAGATAGACCTTGAAATTAAAAACTTGAAATTGGGATCGTGCCCATAGAGCATGTCACGAAAATTCTGATGAGACAATGTTTCCAAAATCATGGAGGGAACCTCGGGCTTGCGCGTCTCACTATAATTACGATTGTACAGCTCGCGCTGCGTCCATTTGTTACCTAGATATTTATTTAAGTCGCGACACACCTCGTTTTGTACGTAAGCGGCAAGGTCTAACGAAGACAAACGGCTCACGCCAGAAAGAAGGTTATAAGTTCCTCTGTCACCTAAATACGTAAAGATGCCCAATGTGCCAACGACGGAGTTATCCATTGCGTATCCCGCATCACTATGAACAGCCAGGCTTAGTTCCATAGGAACATGTAATCCTTCCGATTGTGGTGAATATATAGAGCCGCCAGCTAAGTAATTCAGAGAATTAGATCGGGCATTGATATCATCCGCATAATCGTTTCTCCCATCTTTTGTACTGTACACACCATAGGGCATTCCCGACCATTGGGCATAATATAATGCACCCTCCATGAAACGAGGCAAACCACTTGTCTCACCATTGCGCACCATATTGCCCATACCACCGCCTATACGTATAGCGTCTGCCATAACAACTCCGTCACAATTGCTCAAGTTTGAAAGCGTAATAGAGTTTTCCAAGTTACAACCTTTGGAGAATCCGAAAGTACCCAAATAGACCCACGTTCCACCTCCCATACGCTGATTTACACGTATTTTTGTTTCCACATTATTATGACGAACTATATATGTTGCATTATCTATATTGTTGTCGCTATATGGATACGTTACGTACAGAGCGTAGTCGCCGTCGGCGGGAATATCTGGCATCCAGCAGCAAGAAGTCACTTTTGCGCTGTCTTTTATGGCCTTAACAATTCGAGCTGTCCCTTCTTCATGAGGATTCTGACCGGGCATATACAGTTCACGCAGTTGTTTGAATCCAGGCTTATTGTATGTATCAAAAGTATATGCGCCAACCGTTTCGTTATATGTGCCTTTCTGGTAAAGACTATCGCCATCGTTGTCTACGATAATTTCACTTGTATTCTCGTCTCTCTCACGCGGCATATACACTACAGCCCCAGAGTTTTCAAGCATTGGAATAAGGAATGGAACCACTATGGAACGAGTGAACAAGTCTTCTGTCGTGCAATATAAATTAGGGCGTTGCCAAGTCCATGCGTTTTTCGAAAAATCATAATACCGCCCGTGACTTGCCCAAACAGTGAGATGCGACCCTTGTAAACCTTGACAGATATCAAAAGGTTTTGACATATTGTGAACCCACTCATTGCCTTTATAAGTATATTTACTCAATCGCGAAGAGTCGATTTCGTCGGCATATAGATTTGAAACGAAACGACTCAATTCAATGTTATGGGCGTAAATGCGAATTTCATAGCCTGAATATGGATAAGGTAGACTTTGCGACAGTTTACTGTAAATATCCTTGACCAAATGACTTGTGAAGACTTGGCTTGCGAATCCTTCTTTTACATAGACGTCTACACGTTTGTTCGTCTCATTGACACTACAATATTCTAGTCCTATAGGCAGAGATATCTTGCACAAAGGCGGATATGCCTTAAGGAAACTGTCTATACACGTGTTCAGGTTTGTAGCACTGTCACCAACCAAAGAATCGTTGGCGACATGACTTACCACACCATTGGGAAATGCCTCTGCAGAAGAGAGAGCAAGAGCCAGGATAAATATGACGTTGCACAGATATCCAATAAAACTACACCTTAAATTTTTCAGGATATTTTGCCGCGAATTTATATTTACCATAATAGTTCTTTATATAATTCATGTCTGCATCACTATCC
>CAVGQS010000188.1:0-3359 GCA_963631415.1 Lactococcus garvieae
CCACCCTGCAGGTTAAGGAAGTTGTCTTCAAGGCAGCAGGCAGCAAGGGCGACGATACCGGCGACGACAAGGGTGATGACACTGGCGACACCGGCACTCCTCTTAAGACATCCTTCTATATGAGCCTGTATACCAATAATGAATATAAAGCCAACGACGGAGACCTCACCACGTATGCCACATTCAATGTTTTTTCCGCAGACGTGCTTCCTTGTCTTGACCTCCTCTTCGAGGACAACGCAACCATTAAACAAGTTACGCTCAACTATAACGAAACCAACAACTTCGAAAATGGCACTGTCACCATCTACGGCATAACCCCAGACGGATGGAACTACAACTACACGCCGCTGAAGGAAAATGTCGCTATAGAGGACGTCGTCGGAGGCAAACAGACCATATCTGTAAACAGCACGGAGAAATTCACTGGCATCAGAGTAGAATTTAATAATGCTACCCTAGGCACGTCGCTCAACGTGAACGAAATCACTGTCAACGGCGTGATTGAATCTGGCGACAAGGGCGACGACAAGGGCGGCGACTCTGAAGAAGGCGAGCTCCTTGATATGAATTGGTATGAACAACACAACTTTACCAGTACAAAAAATGCTGTAGACAAAAACCTCGAGACCTCTGCCACAGCCAGCCTTGACGCATCCAACACTAAGGGATATGTCATCTTCGATTTCGGCAAGGAAGTTGACGCCGCTAAGGTTAAGCTTATATACGGCGACAAGTCTCTCTCCGACGGCACTTCTGTAGACATCAACGTTTACGGCCAAACAGTAGGCAAAGAAGCATTAATATATACGAATCTTGGTTCTGCCCAGATGACGGACGGCGAAAGCCAAAGCATCAGTATAAACACGGAAGGCAAGACCTATCAGTACTACAAGGTTGAATTCGTTAGTACAGGCGAGGCAAAATTAGACATCAAAGAGGTACAGTTCTTCGCTCCGACCTCTGGCGACGACACCGGCACTCCTCTTAAGACATCCTTCCTTATGAGCAGGTATACCGATAGTCAATATAAAGCCTACGACGGAGACCTCACCACGTATGCCACATTCAATGTTTCTTCCGCAGACGTGCTTCCTTGTCTTGACCTCCTCTTCGAGGACAGCGCAACCATTAAACAAGTTACGCTCAACTATAACGAAACCAACAACTTCGAAAATGGCACTGTCACCATCTACGGCATAACCCCAGACGGATGGAACTACAACTACACGCCGCTGAAGGAAAATGTCGCTATAGAGGACGTCGTCGGAGGCAAACAGACCATATCTGTAAACAGCACGGAGAAATTCACTGGCATCAGAGTAGAATTTAATAATGCTACCCTAGGCACGTCGCTCAACGTGAACGAAATCACTGTCAACGGCGTGATTGAATCTGGCGACAAGGGCGACGACACCGGCGACGACACCAGCATCACTGGCAAGATTCCGGTAACCCTCGGAGGAACTGCAGGCGTTTCGAATGCTGCAAACGCCATTGACGGCGACCTCAGCACCTGTGCCACATACTCTATGGGTGAATATGACGAAATGCCCCCGGCCATGAATCTCTACTTGAGCCAGGCTAATCCCGTCACCAAAATCACGCTCCACTACGGCGCAGCCTCCGACAACATTGGTAATGCCAGAATCATAATCAACGGCACAACAGACGAGGACCACGAAGTCGACTTGGTGGCAGAAAACATAGATTATGTGAACGGAGGTTCCCAGACCTTCACTATCAACAGCACGGATAAACTCAAAGCCTGCAACATACAGGTAGAATTTATCGGTGGAGGTACGCTCGACGTGAACGAAGTCGTCATAGAAAATACACCTGACGGTGGCGACGACTCCGGCGACGGCACTCTCGTCCAAGTTACCCCGACCAGCTGCGGAAATGCCAGCGGCGTAACTGACCTTGAGAAGACCATGGACGGCGACTTCAGCACCTATGGCACCTTCACCGCAAACACCACGGCTAGCGGACAGTACAACTTCGCTGACCCGACGGTTGCAAAAGAGGTTGTCGTGCACTTTGGTGAAAGTACTATGAATGTAGGCAACTACGGAGACGTAAGTGTTGAAGTTAAGGCCTTTAAAAATGTTGACGACGAAGAGGGCGAAATAATCATGTCTGCCTTCTACTACGGCGCTGGCGCCTACTTCAGCACAGACTCTCTGGTACTTAATTTGGACGAAAACAAGACTGCCTACTCGGCATACCAGATTGCCATAACAGCCAGCGGTGGCGACGCCACCCTGCAGGTTAAGGAAGTTGTCTTCAAGGCAGCAGGCAGCAAGGGCGACGACACAGGCGACAAGGGCGAGAAGCTCGCGTGCGACTGGACTGACACCGAAGGCGTTGACGGCGCAGACAAAGCCATCGACGGCGACGAGAACACCTACGCTACCGTAACTACCTACAATCTCGATGAAGAGACAAGCTTCGTCTTCGAGTTCGACGCGGGCGAAGTAATCCTCTCTAACGTTGACATCCTCGTAGGCGACGTAGACAGCGACGTCTTGGCTAATGACGACGCCAACATCGAAATCTACGGCGTAACCTATGATAAAGACAAAAATCCTCAGTCCACGAAGCTCGCTACCCAGCCGCTCAAGGCAAACCAGAACAATGCCATCACTCTCGACATGGGCAGCCAGTCCTTCGCGAACTACAAGGTTGTCGTAAGCAGCAGCAGGTATGGCAACGTGCAAGTAAAGGAAATCTCCTTCTACGGCAAGGAAGCCAAGTCTACTGGCATAAGCAGCGCCACAACCACCACGACCGAAAAGGCCGCACAGCGCTACAGCCTCGACGGACGCCCCGTAGACAGCAACTACAAGGGCATCGTAATCGAGAACGGCAAGAAGATCCTCGTGAAGTAAGCCCCCACACAGCTTACGCTCACACATAACCCTACCGGCCCCGCCGCAGACCAACCCTCTGCGGCGGGGCTTTTTGTGTATGTTCCTCCCGCCGCTAACCAGAACTTCCATTGTCCCGAATGTTCGAATGTTCGAAAAGGCGCGGCAAAAGTCTCACATCTGGGACCATAATCAATGCCGCAACCAATGAGTTCGCCAATGAGTTTTTCCAAAAGGAAATATTGCTGTCCGCTAAAACTCAAGCGAACAACCTATTATAAACGATTGCTGTCCGCTACCCCCTCCGAATCTACAAGACTCTTACCAAATCCGCAACCCTAACCACCAGGGCTGCGGATTTTTTTTTGCCCAGCAATCTCCAATCTGCCAAATATCCCAAAAAGCGGTCATAAAACAACAAGAAAACAGTTCGCCACACACTTCAAAGTTATAAAGTAGGACTTAAAAAAAATTTGTGCGGACTTAAAA
>CAVGQS010000189.1:0-3336 GCA_963631415.1 Lactococcus garvieae
ATTATGTATAAGGTTGTTTAGTGGAGTTGTCAATTTGCAGTTGTTTTACCCATTTCCACTTGCTATGCTCTTATTTTGATATTTTTTGTTCCTAGTTTGTTTCTTGTTTTCGAGTTTAATTTATAACTTTGCGCTATAAAAGAAACTCAAATAAGAAGCAAATGGCTAAGACGAAAAAGCAAACAAAGGCAAAAGAGCCAATACGTCTTCGCATGAAAGACTTGGCTAACGGGAACAAGAGTTTGTACCTCGACATCTACAAAGATGGCAAACGTACATACGAGTATCTGAAGATGTACCTCGTCCCCGAAAGGGACGAGATGACCAAAAGGCAGAATGAAGCGACCTTGATTGCGGCAAACACAATCAAGTCAAAACGCATCATTGATTTGGCCAATGGAGAGGCAGGTATTAAGACAGAGAAAGAAAAGGAAAAAATCCTCCTGTTGGACTGGCTGAAGACTTTTGGCGAGAACCAACAAAGGCGAGGCAAAAAGGATAGTTATCAGATTAAGGTCACGATGAACATAATAAAGGAGTATGCAGGGCAGAAGGTGACACTTGACCAGATTGACAAAGCTTTCTGCCAAGGCTACATTGATTATCTGCGTACAGAGTACAAACCAGGTAAGGTTGAAAGACTCTCAATGAACACAGCCTGCAATTATTACCGCGTACTGAACAGTGCTTTCAACGCTGCGGTTCGAGACGACCTGATGAAAACCAACCCCTTTACGAAAATCGCAAGCGCAGACAAGCTCAAGCGCCCGGAAAGCAAGCGTGAATATATGACCATTGACGAGGTCAAGAAACTGATTGACACTCCAATGAGTAACAAGATGGTAAAATCCGCTTACCTGTTCTCCTGCTTCTGCGGATTGCGTATAAGTGACGTCAAGGGGTTGAAGTGGAAAGATGTGTTCATCGACGGTGACCAAGGGCGTTTGCAAGTAGTGATGCAGAAGACCAAAGCCCCCATTTACCTTCCTTTGTCAAAGCAAGCGATGAAATGGCTGCCCGAGCGTGGCGGCAAGACCGAGGAAGACCACGTCTTTGATCTTCCTACCGATAGTCAAATCAACAAAATGATTAAGCCATGGGCCAAAGCTGCAGGCATTGACAAGCTGTTCACTTTCCATACAGCCCGGCACACCTTCGCCACAATGATGCTGACACTTGGAGCAGACCTGTACACCACCTCCAAGTTACTGGGACACACGGATGTACGCATGACGCAGGTGTATGCAAAGATTATCAGCAAGAAGAAGGATGATGCCGTAAACTTAGTGAACAGCGTCTTCGATTAGTCTCAGCTGAAATCGTATAGCATACGCCCTAAAACGAACAAGGAAAACGAAGAGACGGCTCTGGCTACATACATTTCCATGCAGCTTGAGCCGTTTCGCTTATAATAATTACTCACTTAATAAAATCATTGCATTATGACCAAAAGCATGAAAGGTCATCTCTCTTTTTGAGAAATGCCAATTGAATCATGTGTGCTGTACCTCAGAAGAGGACGTAACACACGAGTTGCAAACTCTGCTCGACCTGGCTCGAGTAGCCTACAAAGAAGAAGGTGTTCCTGACAAGAAGTCCGTATCCCGATTCATCGAGGACTTTGTCAACGAACAATGGTACATCAACTGCAGTAATGCCTACTGCCGGAATTTCCACCGACGCAACATCAACATCGTCGGTGGTATCCTTGCACGAAAAGACCTGTTGATGCGCCTCATGGAGCCAGACATCCTCACCATGAAGGACTGCGAGGATATCCTTCGTCAGTACAACACGACAGACGCTCCACCATCATCACATCCCTCTGGCGTCCCCTACACAGTTCCACCTCCACTTTCTTTTGGATGCACCCTTACTGATGAACAGATGGTTCGTATTTCGTCTATTGCGAATACGAATCGTCTGTTTTGCGTTTCTAAAGGCAAGACACTCGATTTGAAGTCACTCCTCCAATGCGAGGAAGGAGCCACTTTCGTTTCTCATAACAACAGACTTGTCGCTATCTTATTCGACCAACTCAGTGAAAAAGGAATGATAAACACCAACTGGCAATACACCTTAGAGAAGAGTGGTATCCTCCTGTCGCGAACTGGCAAACCAGTAAAAGCAACCACGCTATCATCAGCGTTGTGTGGAATAAGGGAGAACCCTACAGCTGAAAGTAAAAAGTTCAAGAAAGAGCTTGAAAACTTCCTATTGATGTCAAAATCTGACATAAAGTAAACCATTTACGAGGTCAAACAGTGACAAGTGCAGTGATACTCTGACCTTGTCACTGTACCTCCCTTGGTTATATTTGTTTACGCCCGTAACTTTGCGGTCGTAACGCGGTAAAAAGTCAATAATGTAGAACAACAAAACATAGAAAAAGATGGAATTAACAAACAGAACCACCTATCTTGAACTCCTCAATGAAAGGGTGAAGGCACTGGAAACACTCATGCAAAAGTTTGGCAACCCCGACCACCTTCTCGAGCGAATCCAGTCGCTTGAGGAAAACATCTATCTGAACAAGAATATGTTCACACTTGAAGAAGCAGCCAAGTACCTCGGCGTCACAAAGAGTATGTTGTACAAGCATACGCACGAAGGCAGCATTCCCTGCTACCGACCCAATGGAAAGATGCTCTACTTCGACAAAATAGAGATTGAAGCTTGGCTGCATCGCAACATGTCTGCCAACTACGAAGAGAAAACCGAGGTGCAGATGACCGCAGACAAGATGGTCGAAGAATATCTAAAGGAAGAAAGGAATGGAAAACGAAGGAAGAAATGACCAGGGGTACACTGCCGGCCAGACCAGGTTGGCGCAGATGCTGAAGGATGCCACTATACACGCATCCGACACCTACTCCACACCACCGCAGATAATCTGGATTGAAGACTCCGTCATCGCCACACTCGGCAACTTCAGCGCATCGGTCGGCAAAGCCAAGGCGAAGAAGACCATCAACGTCTCGGCATACGTCTCGGCGGCCCTGACCAATACAGAGGTGCTGAAGTACCGCGCCTGTCTGCCCGAAGGCAAACGCCGGATACTGTACATCGACACCGAGCAGAGCCGCTACCACTGCCACCATGTGCTGGAGCGCATCCTCAAGATGGCAGGACTCCCCACCGACACCGATGTCAACAACCTCGACTTTATCGGGCTGCGCGAGTACACCCCTGAGGTACGTATGCAGCTCATCGAGTTCGCCCTGGCTGACAACAAGGGATACGGTCTCGTCATCATCGACGGCATCCGCGACCTGCTGATAGACATCAACAATGCCGCAGAGTCTGTCGTAGTCATCAACAAACTGATGGAATGGT
>CAVGQS010000190.1:0-3208 GCA_963631415.1 Lactococcus garvieae
TTTGGGGCAGGAGGTTCAGCGGTTCGAATGTTAGAGGGTTTTAGCGGACAGCAATGAGTAGAAAACTTTATGCTTCCTAGTGCGTTTTTTCTTGCCGTAAGCCGCTTGTTATGACGAAAAAGCACTAACTTTGCACAAAATAATTCACTAGGCGTGAAAGTTAAGGATGTCATCAGTACCCTTGAACAGTTCGCGCCTCTGCCCTTGCAGGACGGATACGATAATGCCGGCTTGCAAGTGGGTTTGACAGAGGCGGAAGTTTCAGGGGTCTTATTGTGTTTAGACGTCACGGAAGCCGTGATAGACGAGGCTGCCGCCAGGGGCTGCAACCTTATCGTTGCCCACCACCCCCTGCTGTTCAACTCCCTGAAGAGGGTGGGCGACGGCACCTGTGTGGAGCGCTGCGTGAGGGCGGCAGTGAAGCGCGACATCACCATCTATGCTGCCCACACCAACCTCGACAATGCCGAGGGCGGCGTGAGCTTCGAGATGGCCTCGCGGCTCGGACTGACAGGGGCTGAGTTCCTGCAGTCCAACGAGCAGGGAGGCGGCAGCGGCGTGATGGCACAGCTGGCGAAGCCGATGAGTGCCAGCGACTTTGTGCGTAAGGTGAAAGAAACTTTTGGCGTAGAAACAGCCATGTGCAACGAGTTGCTCGAGCGCCCCGTTAAGCGCATAGCCATGTGTGGCGGAGCCGGCGACTTCCTGTTGCCCACGGCCGTGGCGAAAGGCGCCGACGCATTTATCACCGGCGAGATGCACTACCACCGCTACTTCGGCTACGAGCGGCAGATACAGATAGTAGTGATCGGCCACTACCAGAGCGAGCGCTACACCATGCAGCTGATGGAGCGGCTGATTGCCGACAGACTGCCCGGCGTGAGGACCGCAATTACCGAATGCAACACAAATCCGATTCTATATATATAATAAGGTATAATACTTTTAATTCGATATGACGAAAGAAACCAAAAAGACAACTGCGACAGACGTCACCGTAGAGCAGAAACTGAAGAGCCTCTACAAGTATCAGACCATCTTGTCCAAAATAGACGAGATACGCATCCTCCGCGGAGAGCTGCCTCTCGAAGTACAGGACCTCGAAGACGAAATAGAGGGACTCGGAGCACGCGTGGCGCGCATCGAGGAAGAAATTAAGAAGGCAGACGAAAACATCAGCCTCTGGAACGAGGAGAAAGAAAAGGCACAGGCCGCCGTAGAGCGCTGCCAGTCGCACATCGACGACGTGCGCAACAACCGCGAGTACGACGCCCTCAACAAGGAGATAGAATTTCAGGAACTGGAGATTCAGCTTCGCAACAAGCGCATACGCGAGGCTTCGGAGGCCAAGGCTAACAGCGAGAAAAACCTGGAGAACAGCATCACCATGCGCGACGAGCGCATAGCTGACCTCGACGCCAAGAAGTCCGAGCTGGAGGAAATCGTGGCTGAGACCAAGGCCGAGGAAGACAACCTCAGAGACGAGGCCAAGGTGCTCGAAACCACACTCGACTACAGACTGCTCACGTCCTTCAAGCGCATTCGCAAGAACAGCCATAACGGACTGGGCATCGTCTGCGTGCAGCGCGACGCCTGCGGCGGCTGCTTCAACAAGATTCCGCCACAGCGACAGCTCGACGTGCGCATGCACAAGAAGGTGATAGTATGCGAATACTGCGGACGTATCCTCATCGACCCCGAACTGGCAGGAGTGGAAGTTGTCCACACTGAAGAGAAGGAGAAGAAGACACGCAGCCGCCGCACCACCAAAAAGGCGGACTGATGAAAAGGCTGATGTGGCTGTGGCTGCTCGCCCTCGCCTGCATGCCCTCGCTTGCCGACAATCTCAAGACCACAGTCGACTCGAGCGACAACGTGCTCTCGGTCAAGATTATGAAATCTAAAGACCTCAAGCGAGTACCCGTAGATGTCTATATGGACAACCCCTCGGTGCCCATGACCTGCGTGCAGTGCTATCTGCAGCTCTCCGACTCGTCGAACGTGTTCTGCAAGGACGAAGACGGCAAGTCAATCCTCTTCTCGCGCACCACACGCTGGACATCGCAGCACCAGACCCTGCTCACCTGGAACGCCAAGAAACACACCGGGTCGCTCATGGCGCTGGTCGTGTCGCCCAAGAGCGAGAACTTCAAGGGCACAACAGGCCCCGTCCTGACCGTCTACATGGACCTCTCCTCGCTCGCCGACGGCAAATACACGCTACGAATGCACGACGCCAACATGGTGTGGACCGACAAGCGCAAGATTTCCACTTACCTCACACCAGACACCGAGGCGACCTTCGTCAAGAAAGGCAACAAACTGCTGATACAGTAGCGGCACAAGCCACAAATTCCAAAACAACCGCCCTCGAGATGCGAAAACATCCGCATTTCGAGGGCGTTTTTTTTGTGCCCACATGTACCCTTCTCATTCAAAAAGTCGTACCTTTGCATCAGCGATTGGTTCTTCACCCGCCGCCACCCTGGGCGATTGGCGTGGAGCTAAGATGGGAATGCAGTGCAAATCTGCAACTATACCCGTAGCTGTGAGTTCTTTTTTAGTGCAGCCAACAGTGTCACTGAATGGACAAAGTCTTGCCACGCAAGGCGTTGTTGAAGTTTGGGAAGACCGCGCTGTCACAAGGACGAAGTCAGAAGACCTGCCAAGAGCTATAGTAATAATCGGACGCCTGCGGGATTACGGGCGTTGAAAACTACAACTCAAAATGTGGCATGATAGAAAGAGCCCCGCGCTTTGTCTATTTTCCCTTGGTGTCATTGGTGTGGCTGCTGCCCACGCCTCACTGCGCCCCCAGACTTTGCGGTCCGGCGCAGACCCAGCGCTATATATAATAAGGTATAGTCGTCCGGCGCCAGCTGCCCCTCGCGCTCAAAGCTCTGCCCAACACCCCTCGCCTTGGCGACAATCCCCACACCCACTGTTTACAACGGAAAGAAATATACTCCAAATGAAGATGACCCCTTATTTGCCATAAATTATTTTCATTAAGTATTGTTTTTCCATGTGTTTGCCGTGAATTGGCCACAACCACTTCACGCTACAAGTCCGGCGAGGCGTTGCTGACCTCCCGGACTTTTCTTTTTTCCCCAAGCAATCCCCTATAAATCCATGCTCCAGCCCCGCTTTCCTGCCCCTGCGCCACCTTGTTTCAAAAAAGTAGGACTTTAGTTCATCAGAAAGCCAC
>CAVGQS010000191.1:0-3114 GCA_963631415.1 Lactococcus garvieae
GTTTGCCTCCCACAAGCGTAGACGTGAGTGTCTCAGGACAAGACGGTCCTGATGGCATCGCAGTTGGGGAATCTGCAGAGGTTCAAGCAAAAGGTGCGGAAAGACCGGAAATTTATTCTGACAGTTCCCTTGTTGATACATTTGCTACGTCAACTGTCCGCATTTGCTCTGATGCTGATAATGATTTGTGGAGCGACGTAAGCGCGCAACTTAAACAACTGAACGGGGACACGCAGAAAACGTCAGAAAATGACACATCACTCTTGTGGTTGTTTGCAATGGGACTGATGGGAGGTGTTGTAGCTTTGTTTACTCCTTGTGTATGGCCAATAATACCCATGACAGTCAGTTTCTTCCTCAAACGATCGGAAAAAAAGAGCCGAGGTGTCAAGGATGCAATAATCTATGGACTCAGCATAATACTGATATATGTTACGTTAGGTGTTATTATCACTGTAGCCTTCGGAGCCAATGCGTTAAATGCTCTGTCAACGAATGCTTTTGTAAACGTCTTTTTCTTCTTGATGTTAATAGTCTTTGGTGTAAGTTTCCTCGGATTTTTTGAGATTACGCTTCCATCATCCTGGAGCAACAAAACTGACGAGAAAGCTAGGAGCAGTTCTGGATTGATTAGCATCTTCATTATGGCATTTACTCTAGCGTTGGTCTCGTTCTCTTGTACAGGCCCCATTATTGGCTTTATGTTAGTGGAAGTCGCATCTATAGGCAATATCTTGGGGCCATGTATCGGAATGCTGGGATTTGCCATCGCTTTGGCCTTGCCGTTCACTCTGTTTGCCTTGTTCCCTACCCTACTGAAAAAAGCTCCTAAAAGCGGGAGCTGGATGAATACAGTAAAAGTTGTTTTGGGATTTGTTGAAATCGCATTTGCACTTAAGTTCTTGTCTGTCGCAGACCTCGCCTATGGTTGGGGCGTGCTTGATCGTGACGTGTTCCTTGTTACATGGACGCTGCTCGCTGCCATATTGGCTCTTTATTTGTTCGGGATGATTAAATTGCCAATAGACGGCAAAAAGAAAGGCAAACGTTCTGTGGCAAAAACAATGATGGGACTGGCGTGCTCGTTGGCGGTTATATATATGATACCAGGAATATGCGGGAAACCATTACCTGCCATCAGTGCATTTACCCCACCAATGTATACACAACACATCAGGCTGTTTAAGTATGAAAATGTTGAAGCCGCTTTCAAAGACTATGACGAGGGCATGAAGTACGCTCGGCAGCACAAGATGCCCGTTCTTATTGATTTTACGGGCTATGGTTGCGTCAATTGCCGGGAGATGGAGCAGAAAGTGTGGAACGACCCCCAAGTTGCGCAGATACTGAAAGAGAAAATTGTGCTGATTTCACTCTATGTAGACGACAGGACCCCATTGACACGCAAGCTGACGGTAACGGAGAACAACAAGACCACTACACTGCGTACAGTCGGAGACAAATGGAGCTATTTGCAAAGGAAACGATTCGGAGCTAATGCACAGCCATTTTACGTGTTGTGCAGTCCAGAGGGGAATCCGATGCAACCATCCTATGGCTTTGATACAGACCCACAACATTTTGTTACGTTTCTAAAGAAAGCCTTATAAGGCAAAAGAAAAATCACTATCTTTGCAAAAACATTGTCGGAAGCAGACAATTCTATCAACAAGATGAATATTTTGCAGAATAATCGTACAACATCAATAAAAAGAAATTTATGGCACAAGAAGACGTTTTTAAGAAAATCATATCGCATTGTAAGGAATATGGGTTCGTTTTCCCGTCAAGTGACATTTACGACGGACTAGGAGCTGTTTATGATTATGGGCAGAACGGCGTAGAACTCAAGAACAACATAAAACAATACTGGTGGAAAAGCATGGTCCTTCTCCATGACAACATTGTGGGAATTGACAGCGCTATTTTCATGCATCCTACAGTATGGAAAGCTTCTGGTCACGTTGATGCCTTTAATGATCCGCTGATTGATAACAAGGATTCTAAGAAAAGGTATCGTGCGGATGTCCTTATCGAAGACCAAATAGGTAAGATAGAGGACAAAATCCAAAAAGAGGTCGCCAAAGGTCGCAAGAGGTTTAAAGAGGCTTTTGACGAAGAGCAATTTCTAGCAACAAACAGCCGCGTGTTGGAACTCAAGAAAAAGAGAGATGAACTTCACGCTAGATATGCAAAAGCCATGGAAGCCAGTGATTTGGATGAACTTCGTCAAATAATAATTGACGAGGAGATTGTTTGCCCTATCAGCGGAACCCGCAACTGGACTGAAGTGAGGCAGTTCAATCTTATGTTCAAGACGGAAGTCGGCTCTACAGCAGATGGGGCAACAACGATTTACCTGCGCCCTGAAACGGCACAAGGCATTTTCGTGAACTACCGCAATGTGCAGCAGACGGGCAGGATGAAATTACCCTTTGGCATCGCGCAGATAGGAAAGGCTTTCCGCAACGAGATTGTAGCACGGCAGTTTATTTTCAGGATGAGAGAATTTGAGCAGATGGAGATGCAGTATTTCGTTAAGCCTGGCACAGAAATGGACAATTTCAAGAAGTGGAAGGAAATCCGTATGGCATGGCATCAGGCACTTGGCTTTGGAGCAGAGAACTATCGCTTCCATGACCACGAGAAACTCGCCCACTATGCAAATGCTGCCACGGACATAGAATTCCGTATGCCTTTTGGCTTTAAGGAGATTGAGGGAATACATAGCCGAACCAACTTTGATTTGTCGCAACATCAGAAGTATAGCGGGAAAAAGATGGAGTATTTTGACTCGGAAGACAATACTAGCTATGTACCCTATGTCATTGAAACCTCTATTGGCGTTGACAGAATGTTTTTGTCTGTGATGTGCCATTCGTATGATGAAGAAACACTGGCAAATGGGGAGACTCGCACGGTGCTTCATCTGCCTGCGGCTCTGGCTCCTGTAAAACTTGCCGTCTTGCCGCTGGTAAAGAAAGATGGACTGCCTGAAAAAGCCCGGGAAATTATGAACGAGTTGAAATTCCACTTCAACTGCAAGTATGAGGAAAAGGATACAATTGGCAAGCGTTATCGCAGAATGGACGCTATAGGAACGCCGTACTGCAT
>CAVGQS010000192.1:0-3100 GCA_963631415.1 Lactococcus garvieae
CTTCTGCTTATGCTCGTGCGCGTGGTGCCGACCGTATGTGTTCGTATGGCGATTTCTGCGCTTTGAGCGACCCCTGCGATGCTGCCACGGCGCAGCTCATCAAGCGCGAAGTGTCCGACGGTGTTATCGCTCCGGGATATACGCCCGAGGCGCTCGAGATTCTAAGGAGCAAGCGCAAGGGCTCTTACTGCGTCATTCAGGTGGACCCCAACTATGTGCCGGCCCCCATTGAGCACAAGCAGGTCTTTGGCATCACTTTCGAACAGGGGCGCAACAATGTCAACCTCAACGACCCTGCCCTTTTTGAGGATGTGCCTACGGCCAACAAGACGTTTACGCCAGAGGCTCTGCGCGATCTGAAGATTGCGCTCATCGCGCTGAAGTACACCCAGTCGAACTCGGTCTGCTACGTCAAAGACGGCCAAGCCATCGGTATCGGTGCTGGCCAGCAGAGCCGCATACATTGCACGCGTTTGGCCGGTTCGAAGGCCGATGAATGGTGGATGCGCCAAAATCCCAAGGTCCTCAACTTGCCCTTTAAGGAAAAAATCCGCCGTGCTGACCGCGACAACTGTATCAATGTGTATCTCTCCGAAGAGTGCGACGACGTATTGCGCGACGGCTCATGGCAGCAGTTCTTTACTGAGCAGCCCGAACCGTTCACCCGTCCTGAACAGAAGGAGTGGATAGCTCAGAACACCAATGTGAGCGTGGGTTCGGACGCATTCTTCCCGTTTGGCGACAACATTGAGCGTGCGCACAAGAGCGGCGTGCAGTACATTGCGCAGGCTGGAGGTTCCATCCGTGATGACAATGTCATTGAAACCTGTGACAAGTACGGTATTGCTATGGCTATGACGCATGTACGCTTGTTCCATCATTAATCGCTTGTCTACACACCATTACCCGGCCTTCTTTGTCTTGTCCACGACGAGCCAAAGAAGGCTTTAATCACCCTTTGCTACTATGGATAATTTTGAGGAGATACTGATGCAGGGAATCCAGTTCGGCAGTGGAGCACACAGCTCGAAGAAGGATGACGACAAGGTGAAGACCAAGGCCAAGAAGAAGAAATACATCACAGGGGCCCATGGCTCAGGGTCGGCCCGGCAGAAGGCCAAGTATCGCGAACAGCGCGCCAGCCGCAAGTCGCAGCAACGCAAGAAATGATGCGTCCGGCAACACGGGAAGTGGGCTTGCCTCTGTCTTGCCGAATTGACTTGAACTAGAAAAACTTGACACATTTTGAGGCCTACAAATTAAGTCAATGAAAAGAACGTCAAAACGCACAGATCGTGTCAAGTATGTTGACCCTGTAACAGGTGTCACGGAGTATCGGTATGTTGAAAAGATTACTTACCGATATGAGGATGAGGAGAAAGTCCCCATCGTCATAGAGTTTCTTGCTGGTGAGAGCAGCGTAGAGCAGATGGTGGAGAAATACCACATTTGCTCTGCCCAAACGCTATATGCCTGGGTCGGCAAGTATGTATCTCAGGAGAATTTGCTATCTTTACGCAACGAATCAGCAGAAGATATGGCAAACCGAAGTAAAGAAGACCAGATTAGAGAGTTGAAGGCCGCCTTGAAGAAGGCGCAAAAGGAGGCTGAATTGGAGAAATTACGTGCCAAAGCGTACAACAAGATGATTGATTTGGCAGAGGAACGCTTCAATATTCCAATAAGAAAAAAATCTGGCACCAAACAGTAAGCTTGCTACGGCAGGAGTGTTCCAAAACTGGAATTGGCACTCTTGCTGGACTGTTTGGTTACAGCAGGCAATCGTTCTATAACGGAGTGAAGGAAAACGAGTTTGCGGAGAATGCCATAGAGACGCTGATAGTGGAGAAGGCCAAGGATTACCGCAAAGACAATCCTGGGCTTGGCTGTGCGAAGCTCTATCTTGTGATAAAGGAGATGTTTGACCAGACAGGCTGCATGCCTGGCCGTGACGCGTTCATCGAACTGTTGCGACGGCATGGTCTGATGGTGCAGATAAAACGCCGAAGGCACTATAAAACGACCGACTCGAACCATCACTACCACAAATACGACAACTTGATTAAGGACATAATCCCTTCCCGTCCCAACGAGATATGGGTGAGTGACATTACATACGTGGAAACAGGGGAAGGCGTATGTTATCTGTCACTCATCACGGATGCCTACTCGCACATGATTGTCGGTTGGGCTGTCGGTCCTACGCTTGAGACCGTCTATCCGTTGGAGGCGTTGAAAATGGCCTTGTCCACGATAGATGACGAAACAGCTGCCATGCTGATACACCACTCCGATCGTGGATGTCAGTACTGCAGCCAAGCATACGTGCAGGAACTGAAACAGCACCGTATCAGCATCAGCATGACTCAAAGCGGTGACCCCTTGGAAAACGCCGTGGCAGAGAGAGCCAACGGCATACTCAAGACAGAATGGCTTTACAGGATGACCATCCCCACTATAGACGTGTGCCGTCAGGAGTTGAAACGGATTATCCTGTTCTACAACACCCAGCGCCCTCACATGAGCATCGGCATGCAGACTCCTGTCGTGGCGCATTCGCAGGCCGGCGAACAGAAGCGTTGCTGGAGAAATCCGTGGGAAGACCGCGCGGCTGCGCCGCCAAGTTAGGTTTTCTTAGCCATGAGGCACAGCCTGAAACAAAAAAGGTACAGCCATGCGCGATGACCGTACCCGACACTGTTTCAGTGTAGTGCAGAAGCCTATTGCTGGCAGGTTGCTCCTCAGCAGAGCCTGTTTCCTCTTCGGCTTCTGAATGCAAAATTACAAAAAGCTGCTTCAAGATCGGAATATTTTTGAGGAATTTGGCTAACTTTGCATTGAGGACGAAGCCATGGCACCTGTCTTGCGACCCTGTAAAGAAGTGTCAAGGATATCAGTTTACCAAGCGTAAATTGTAAAGTTAAATAGGTGAATAAAGAGGCTGCGTAAAGTGGATTAGTTAACCAAACAAAGAATGTAAACAATAATAGTTAATCGCCCTCAAATGCGACAACGTTTCTTAGGGATAGTCACGATGTATGATTCTATCTTCACAAAATTGCCCAAAAGCCAATTTTGTTTCGTGAAATAGGATAAAACG
>CAVGQS010000193.1:0-3092 GCA_963631415.1 Lactococcus garvieae
GACTACATTTTCAACTTCCTTGAGAACCCCACGATACCACCAGACAATAATGCAAGTGAAAGAGGTATCAGAAAGGTCAAAATAAAAATGAAGAATTCTGGTACATTCCGGTCAGAGCAAGGTGCAGAGGCTTTCCTCGACTTGTTGTCCATCGTAGAGACTACCAAAAAGCATAACAACTCTCCCTATGAAGTTATCCGCGCTCTATTTTAGAGTGCGGAAAGGCAAGGTCGTGGCTATCGCTGAATAGTTACAGAAATAGTTTAATGCTAAAAACGAGCGAGGACACCCAAAACCATGGATTTCAGTCATGATGTTGATTGGTAACCACGACATTAGACCTGCGCCGCCCAAGATGTGGCGAAAACAGGGGAAGGCTCTTGACGAATTGAGACAACTCGCGGAAAGTCCCCAAATCAGCGCGCATGCGGCACATTTTTACTAGGCATTTTTCAGGTTCAGTTTCGCTGAGATTCAGGATTTTTCTTTGTTTTTTTGCAGAGTCTACCAAAAATAACTTCTATATCTAACGGGCTTTTAGCTAAGAGGCTAGCGCCGTGTTCCATAAGAAATTCTTTGCTGCGGAATCCCCACAATACAGAGACGCATTGTACGTTTGCTGCTTCGGCCGTTGCAATGTCTACCTCCGAATCTCCAACATAGACAACCTCGTTACTTGCGCACCTCATTAGACTCATGGCTTTGATAAGCATATCCGGCTTAGGCTTTCGCTGGACTTCAGCGCTTTCACCTAGAAAAATCCTAACAAAAGGAGAAAAGAATCGTGTACACAGTTGGGTCACCGCGGGTTGCAGCTTGTTTGAAGCGATTGCGAGAGAGACACCATTATTATAAAGATTCTCCAAAAGTTGCATAATGCCGGGGTACGGGGACGTATTGTCATCACAGTGTACTACATAGTGTCGTTTGAAAACATCAAGACAACGATTGTATTCCTGTTCCGACACGTCGCATGGCATAGCTCGTTCAATCAGTTTACCAACGCCATTGCCCACCATATTCCTTACCTCATCTATAGAGCGTGCAGGATAGCCGCACTCCTTAAGAGCATAGTTAGCAGACATTGCCAAGTCGCCAAGACTATTCAGCAGCGTTCCGTCAAGATCAAAGATTACACCTTTCATTAGCGTCTTTCTAAATGAATCCTATGACTAATTATTTGCGGGAAATCTGTGTCATAATGGCTAACCATCAACAATGTGCGTAGAGGGTTCGAGGAAATATAGTCCGCAATTATATTTTTAGCAGTCAACACGTTATCATCGTCTAATCCATGAAAAGGTTCATCTAGGATTAGTAGCAGCGGCTCCTTAACAAACGCCCTGCAAAGCATCACCAGGCGTTGTTCGCCGCTTGAAATGTTCAGGTATTTTTTGTCAGCCAAATTGGATATGTGAAAGATTTCTAGCCATTTCGCTGCTCTAGCGTAGTCGGCTTCTTTGGGACGCACGAAGATGCCTGTTGTGTCGTAAAGACCAGTTGCGACAACATCTATCACACGATGGTTGCGTCGCCAAGCTCCGAACATTTCCGGAGAAACAAAACCGATATTTTTCTTAATATCCCAAATACTTTCTCCAGAGCCTCGTTTTCTTCCAAAGAGAGTAATGTCGCAGGCATATGCTTGTGGATTGTCAGCACAAATCAATGACAACAATGTGCTCTTTCCACTTCCGTTTGGACCAGTTATTGCCCATCGCTCACCTTGCCTTATTGTAAGGCTGAGATTGTCTAGTACTATTCGTTGACCATATCGTATGCTTATATTGTTTGCTTGCAGCACAATATCAGCATTGGCAGTATTGGGCACGCTTTTTTGAGCATTTCCACTCTTTACATCAGCGTTATCGCGTCTGGGGTTAGATAAAAACCTACCTAATGGCAGCTTCGTAACCTTTGCTCCGCCGGTTAGTACCACGTGAGAAAATCCTACCGGGCACTCTGGGAATTTGCTGACGGCAATTATAATATTCATGTCCAATTTCTTTGCAGCCGTGCTGAGCAACGACATAACTGTATCTCTACCCCTCTTGTCAAGTCCAATGAACGGATTTTCTATGATTAGCACCTTTGGGTGTTTCGTGAGAATATGCAAAATTTGGAATCGCCGGAATTCGCCGGAACTTAGGCTGCGTATTGTATGCGCAGAAATTTTGCGGAAGTCTACAGTTTTCAGCATTTCTTCCGTGAAGTCTTGCGGCAGTTTACAGATTTCTTCAATATAGTCCTTAATCTGCGGTTCAAAATTCATGTCAATTGTTCCAGGATTCCACCTCATCTGGTACGGCATGGACGTTATACTACTTGAATATTGGTCTTGAAATGTTACATATTTGATATTATGATACGCAGATAAACTTGAGTCATTTCCAAAATCGTATGTTATTCGTCCACATTTAAGCCGGTAGGCAGAACGCAGTGTATTTACGAGAAAGGTCTTGCCGCTACCGTTTGGTCCATAGACAATTAAATTTTCACCAGGCAGCAATTCTAAGTTTATAGGGGCACGAAAGTGGAATGCGCTATACGTTTCCACGTTCTCCAGTTTAATTACAGGTGTTTCTTGCGTACTCATTTTGTTTTTTTAGGCTGTATTATTCGCGAAGAATTGTTTTTTGCAAAGGCACTCCAGGTTGAATACTCTTTGGCAGACACTATGGTCTTGCGCTGTGCACAGTGACAGTATGCAATAGCCAAGGCGTCAGTGGCATCCAGAAACGGCACCATATTGGCGGGGGTAATCTTAAACAGCGTCTGCAACATATTGGACACTTGCTGCTTACTCGCAAGACCATTTCCGGTGATTGCCAGTTTGATTTTTGTTGGGCTGTATTCATGCACCGTAAGGTCACGCTCTATCGCAGCAGCGATAGCCACACCTTGGGCACGTCCAAGTTTAATGGCCGTTTGTATGTTTTTCCCGTAGAAAGGACTTTCTATCGCAAGTTCGTCGGGCTTGAACGTGTCTATAAGACGCGTGACGTTTTCATATATACGCCCTAGTTTTAGGTAGATATCTGGACATTTACGCAAGTCTATCACGCCCATGGCTTCAATTGCAGACTTAGATC
>CAVGQS010000194.1:0-3043 GCA_963631415.1 Lactococcus garvieae
CTCAAGCACATCAACGAGAAGGCCAACATACAGGTGCTCAAGAAATACCTCTAACGCAACTGCGCAACACAGCGCAAAACGGCAACAGCCAACATCACCAAACGGCGATAGCCAAACGGCAACAGTCAAATAAACTGGCAACAGCCAAATAAACTGGCAACAGCCCAATACCAAACGGCAACAGGGACACCAACTCCCCGTTGCCGTTTTTTTTGTTTTCTAACAGTTTTCCCCTCAGCTTCGCCACGGCGAACGAAACCTCACGGGAAGAACGCCAACAACCCACAAAAACCGCAACTTCAGCAAACAAAACAGCACAAAACGGTGCTTTTGCATGATTTTTGACCACTTTTTCGCCCTGCAGCACAAAAAAGTATGCCACAATCTTTGCCACTTGCGTAAAAAGACGTAACTTTGCAGTCCTCTTCGGGAAAGGGAACGACAATCAACGAAAATTTACGCAACACCACGGCACAGTGCCAACTCACACTAAGCCAATATTTTTTTAACCATCACTATATGCGCCAACTTAAAGTTACACAACAACTCACAGACAGAAATGCAGCCGGCATGAGCCGCTATCTCGGCGAACTGAGCCACATTCCAATGATCGACGATGAAAAGGAAGTAGAACTCGCACGACGAATCCACGAAGGCGACGAGCAGGCAGAGACTGAACTCGTCAACGCCAACCTCCGCTTCGTAGTCAGCGTGGCAAAGCAGTACAGCAACCAGGGACTCGAACTCAGCGACCTCATCCAGGAAGGCAACATCGGACTCATACGCGCCGCCAAGAAATTTGACGAGACACTCGGCTTCAGATACATCTCCTACGCCGTGTGGTGGATTCGCCAAAGCATCCTCCAGGCCATCTCCGAAAAGAGCGGCATCGTGCGCAAACCCCTCAACCAGGTCGGCTTCCAGAGCAAGCTCAACAAGGCGCGCAACGAGTTCTGGCAGACCTGCCAGCGCGAGCCCTCCGTAGAGGAACTGGCAGAAATGGTCAACGCCGACATCGAGAAGGTAGCGTTCTCGCTGGGCAGCACCGGCAAGAAAGTGTCGGTCGACACACCCTACCAGAACGACGACACCAGCACCATGGTCGACAACATGACCTACGACGACGCGCCCGCCACCGACGCCAACATGGAGCGCGAGTCGCTCGCCACCGACCTCCGCGCAGCATTCAAGTGCCTCTCCGACAGAGAGCGCACCGTCCTCGAAATGCTCTTCGGCTTCGGACAGCGCGCCTGCACCGCCGAAGAAGTGGCGCAGACCATGGGGCTCACCCGCGAGCGCGTACGACAAATCAAGGAACAAGCCCTCAAGCACATCAACGAGAGGGCCAACATAGACGTGCTCAAGAAATACCTCTAGCGCAACCGCGCAACACACCGCCAAACGGCGACTGCCAAACACCACCACGGCAGTAGCCAACGCCAAACGGCAACAGGGACACCATCTCCCCGTTGCCGTTTTTTTTGTTTTCTACCCCCACCTTATCATCACCCCCAAAACCAACACCCTAAAGAGACGCAAAACAACAAAAAGCGCCCTCCCCAACACTTCCGATTTATTGAAGCCACCATTTAGGAGTTTTTTGTGCGGACTTAAAAAATTTTCGTGCGGACTTAAAAAATTTTCGTGCGGACTTAACGAAAAAATTTCGGGCGAAACGCTGCAACGTTTCGCCGCGAAACGTTGCTTTGTTTCGCCCGAAACGTTGCAGCGTTTCGCGGCGAGATTTTTTCGCCAAGTGGCTTTAAAATTTTTTTAAGTCCTACTTTTCAATTGCTCAAGTGCTTCTTAAAAATTCTTTAGTGCGCAAGAAGCGTTTTTCGTTAGTCGCGGAGAGCGAAGAAAGAACCACGAACAACTGGATGTTTTACGTTAATCGTTTCATGTTTTACGTTGGCTGGCCGCGGAGAACAATATAAAAACCACTAATCTCGCGAATTTCATGAATTTAGACTCTGTCGCAAAACGCAACACGCAAAACATTTATGAACCGCGAATCTGGCGAATAGGAGTTTTTTTCTGTCTCGAATGTGAGAATGTTCGAAATGGCTCAAGCCATTGAAAAGGAGAACCACGAATAGCGGACAACACGGATTTCGTGGTGGACATATTAACGAGCCCAGATAACACAAATAAACACAGATATGCTTTCGCCTGGGGCGAAAAAGCGGAGAAGGAGAGAGATGAACAAAAATCGCCCCCAGTGGTGTCTCCACCGTTCCCTTTTGGCAGAAAACCTCTTCGAAAATAATCTCGCAAAAATTTGACAAAATATTTGTTTTTATTATTTGGTTTCGTTAACTTTGGACAAAATTTTGACAACAATTAGAATGAACAATTTCATAACCTTGTCGGAGATTACATGGCGTTCAATCGTTAAAAAGCAAGAATTCACTACATCAGCTGATGTGGTGATGAAGGCTAGCGGTCTACGCTTTGAGTCGATTCGCGCTATAGCTCGTGAGCAAGGTGTGAAAATCGAAGATCCAGCGTGCAGATGTATTGACGAAATCCTGCTCGAATCGTTGGCGGATGCTCACATCCGCTGTTTGAAAGCCTATTTTCACAATGCCAAACGGCATATTGCTGAACTCTCTGGCGCAGAGTTGGCTGTTTTTGTGGAATTTTGTGAAGCTTATAAAAAGCGCGATTCTAGTAGCGCAAGTTCTCTACTGTGGTCTGATATTGACATAGAAGCAATTAGAGAACGATTTCTGGAAAAAGTACATAGTCTTACCTGCACAGAAAAGGAAGAGGCAACTCTTTCTGATATGGCAATAGAGATTCTGCAAAAATCTCTAAGTTCCAGACACGAAGATAAAAGCAATTCGCCATGCGGGTTGCAGCAAGAGGATATTCTTGACAAGGTTATTCAAAGTTCCCTTTATTATGAAAAGCCTTGCAAAATCGTAAGATATGCATTGGACTTGAGGTCTGAAGCGAGAAAGACAATCCTCTCAGCCAGATATCATATTTTTGCATCAGAAGATAGCGGACATCACGATGACGTTGTTAATATGTTTAG
>CAVGQS010000195.1:0-3026 GCA_963631415.1 Lactococcus garvieae
TTTGTTTTTTATAAGGTGCAATATTTCCAGAAACGGATAATTTTCTTTACCTTTACATGTACAAATCACCCATGCAGGCTGAAATATTCACCATTAAACTTAATTGGACCAAAAACAGATGAAGAACTTAACATGGATATGTGCATCGTTTTTACTACTCCTGACTGTGTTTGGCGGTTGCCATAACAATGACACCGAAAGAAGTAGGGAGAAAGAACGGCAGGCATTGATTAACATAGACGAGTCACTGGGAGTCGTGTCGCCCCGGGCAAAAGGAATGATAGAGCAGTTTCTCTCTACCGCCCCCGACAGCATATCGTATTACGAAGGTTACGCCAGATATGGAAAGTACTATTACTTCTTTGCTCCAGACTCCTTTATACCCTTGATTAACAAGGTGGAACGATTTGCCACGCAACAGCCCTCGTCGGAAAGACTCAACACGCTTTTGGCCTATATCTACAACTGCCGGGGCATATATTATCACACTTTTCATCAGCATCCCGACGAGGTCATCACTACCTACCAACGTGCTTACAACTGTCTGAGCCACAGCGACTCAAAAGGACAGATGCCCCGAGTGTGTGCCAATTTGGGCGATGCCTATCTATTCAAAAACCAGCTTCCGCAAGCCGCTGTGTGGTATCGCCGTGCCCTGTTTCTTGTTGACTCCCTCAATCTGCCTTCCAAGGAAAACATCACGCTCTATCTGGGATTGGCAAGAATATACCAGCAACTCAACGATTTTGATTTGTCGCTGAAATACTACAGGCAGACAGAACGCCACTTCAAGGACATGTCGGTAGACATGCAGTGCTATTTCCTCAACAACTACGGCAACTACTACTATTATGCGAAGGACTATGCAGCCTCGCTGAAGAAATTCCTTGCACTGAAAGACTATCTGGAAAAGTTGGGGAGGACCACCACCTTCGATATGTATATCTGCAAGCTCAATCTGGCTGATATTTATCTGAACCTTAACGAGGTGGACACATCGGAGAAATATCTTGATGAGACGGCACCGCTCATCAAGGCGCAAGGAGATGCCGCCGCCATCTACTACATGAACACGATTCGCATCGGTCAGGCCGTAAAGAGGAAAAACACCAAGGCAGTGGAAGCCATCCTCGCATCAGAGCATGACACCGCCGTGGTGGAATTCTCCCTTCGCCAGATACGCAACCGCTATATCCGTCAGTATGCCGAACTTGCAGGTGATTATAGACTGGCATACAAAAACTTGAGTGACGACATCCGCCAGGATGACTCTCTGGAACACAGACGCAGCAACATGAGGGCGTCAGAGATTATGGAACGCTTCCGCCAGGACACGCTTCAGCTGCACCACCAGCTTGCCATCAAAGAGAAGGACGCCGACATCCTCAAAGCCAACAACAGAGTGCTGTTTGCCGTAGGCAGTGTGCTTGTCATCGTGCTGCTTTTCATTCTCTGGGTGATGCGTATCCGAAGGAAACGGGAGGAAGACAAGGCCAGCATCATGCAGTGGCGCCTCAACAGTGCACGCAACCGCATATCGCCCCATTTTGTTTTCAATCTGCTCAATAGTAAGATGCTGAAAACCGATAAAGAGGAAGCTGACGACCTGATGGAACTGGCACGACTGATTCGTGCCAACCTTGACCTGGCATGCCGGCTTACGGTGACCCTGCGAGAGGAGCTTGATTTTGTCAACAGGTATGTGGAACTGGAACGCAACACTATTGAAGACCCTTTGGATTTCAGCGTCAACATCAGCAAGGAGGTGGATGCCGACAACGTGCAGATACCCTCCATGTTTGTGCAGATATTGGTGGAGAACTGTATAGCCCACGGGCTGAAAGGATGGAGGGGAGATAAGCGCATTACAATTTGTGCCGAGCATGTGGCAGACGCCACCCACATCCGCGTTTGCGACAACGGTCACGGCTTTGACATCCGTTCTGTCGGCAAAAAGCGCACAGGACTGTCAATCATCAGCCAGACCATTGCCGTAGTGAATGAGCGCAACAAGGGGATACGCATGACTTTTGACCTGCACAACATCGTCGAAGGAGACAAAGCCATCGGATGCGAGGCAACCCTGGTCTTGCCCGACGGAATAAAACTGGAATTCTAAAAGCCCCAAAGAAAACTATCAATGAGAACGATTATAGTAGATGACGACACACAGGCGGCCCAGGAACTGACGACACGCCTAAAAACATATAAAGATGTTGAAATAGTGGGCATTGCCCAAAACGGTCTCGATGGACTCTCGCTTGTCACAGAGATGCAGCCCGACCTACTATTCCTTGACGTGCGCTTGCCCGACATCTTTGGACTTGACTTTCTGGAACGCCTAAAATCCTTCACTCACGGAAATTGCCGTGTGGTGATGTTCACTGCCTACGACGAGTATATCCTCTCGGCATTCCGGAAACAGGCTTTCGATGTTCTGCTGAAGCCAATCGATGACAGCGACCTTGCTGGCATCATGCAGCGTCTGTCGTCAAGCAATCTGCCAACACTCCCTCTTGATGGCGAAGAGACAAAAGACAGAGCAGGACATTCCGACAAATTTCTGCTCTACACCAACAGTGTGGACTTTAAATTGGTGAACCGCCGCGATGTGGGAATGTTCAACTACAACCACGAAATGAGATGCTGGGAGGCAGTAGTGGCAGGCCACCGCAATACGGTAAAGATGAAGCGCACAATCAAAAGCGATGACCTTCTGTCTCTCGACCCGCAGTTTGTACAGGTCAATCAGAAATGTATCATCAACATCAACTACTTGATAGAAGTAGTGGACAATGTCTGCCGTTTTTACCCTCCATTCGACAATCTGCCGTCTGTCAGCGTGGGGCGCCTCTACCGCCGCAAACTGACAGAGAAATTCTTCTGTCTGTAGAGGGGCATTTCTTTGTTCGTTTGGACACGCTTTTACACCATTTAGACACGGTAGCAGGCCGTTTGTTCCATTTGGGCTAAAAGGCCGTTTGCCAATGTCTGTGCGTTTCCCTATTTTTGCAGCAGAAATCAGC
>CAVGQS010000196.1:0-2941 GCA_963631415.1 Lactococcus garvieae
ACTATAAAGAGTGAACGTTTGCGATAGTCATGACATGGAACATACACCAGTCTTGTAGTCAATATCACAAACGCTCACCAAATGGTACTGTGATAAGATTTATTCTGTGCAAAGTTTGGAATAAGCGGTACTGTCAAGAAGGTTGTCGAGTTCCGCCGGGTCTGAAAGCTCCACTTTTATAATCCAGTTTGAGAACGCGTCTTCGTTGATGAGTTCGGGGGTGTCTTCCAAATCCTCGTTTATCTCTACGACCTTGCCAGAAACAGGAGAGATAAGGTCGGAGGCTGCCTTTACACTCTCAACAGCGCCAAATTCTTCTCCTGCAGTCACTTCATCGTCTACTTCGGGCATGTCAACATACACCACGTTGCCAAGCTGCTCTTGCGCATAGTCCGTTATTCCTACATAACCGATGTTACCTTCAACTTTAACGTATTCATGACTCTCTGCATAATAGAGCCCTACAATTACCTTTGTCATAATGTATTTGTTTTTAAGTGATTTTATTATTTTGCTGATTATTTTTTATAACTCTTGTCGTAGAAGCGTTTTTTTACCACCGTGCCCTTGTGAAGCTTGCGGTGAATGCGCACACAAAGTTCGGTGCCCAACTTCATGTATGCGGCGTCGACCAAGGCGAAACATACGGATTTGTCAGTCATGATGGTACGGTATCCGGTTGTTACTTCACCGATCTTTTCACCTTCTGCGTTAACTACTTCATATCCATGACGCGGAATAGCTTTGTCTTCGTCTGCCAAGGCTATTCCTACAAGCTTTTGCTTAACACCATTTTTCTTCTGTTCTGCCAAAGCCTCTTTGCCGATAAACTCTTCCTTGTCGAGTTTAGCAAACATTCCGAGACCTGCCATAACAGGAGAGATGTCTTTTGACAGCTCGTCGCCATAGAGCGGCAACCCAACTTCAAATCTGAGTGTGTCTCTGCAACCTAGTCCGCAAGGAGTGACTCCCGCCTTGATCAGCTTGTCCCATGCATTGACGATAAAGGCATGCGATCCGTAGATTTCAAAACCGTCTTCGCCCGTATAGCCAGTACGGCTGACAATGATGGTTTCGTTGCCTACAGATAATTTTTTGAAAGTATAGAACACGAGGTCAGCCACATCGAGTCCAAGTTCATTAGTAATAACGTGCTCGGATTCGGGACCCTGTACAGCAATCTGGCCATAATAGCCGCTTTGGTGATCTACCTTTACATCAAAGTCCTTTGCTTGCTCCATTATCCAATTCACATCCTTGTCGATGTTGGCGGCGTTGATTACGAGGAAGAACTTTCCTTCGCCCTCGCAGTACACCAGTAGGTCATCCACGCATCCGCCAGTGGGGTAGAGCATCATTCCATAGAATATTTTTCCTGCGGGTGCGCCAGCTATGTCATTTGTGAAGATATGCTGTACAAATTTCTCCGAATCAGGACCAGTTATCTCGACTTCACCCATGTGACTGACGTCAAAGATGCCGACATGTTGGCGCACGGCAAGATGCTCGTCCTTGATGTTGGAATACTGTATAGGCATATCAAAGCCGCCGAAGGGACTTATCAAGGCCCCCAAGGCCACATGGTTGTCATAGAGACATGTTTTTTTGTTGTTTGGCATTTTTTGTTTTGTTTATGGTTTATTTGAAAAGGTCAGGTCATAACTTAGTCAGCAAGTAGGCTCACAAGCTTTGGCACATCCAAGCCCATTATCGTTTGTGAAACGTCAGTGTCTTCAAGGCTTTTTTCCAGCAACATTTTGTCGTAGGCAACATTCCTGAATTTACTTAGCAATGCGTCAAGGTCGCCAACAAGAAAGAAGTCGCCTAACAGATTCACTCGCTTGACAATATTATTCTTTAGTTCAATGCGAACGTCAAATTCCCCAACGTCCTCTATCCGCTGCTTTCGCTGTATATTATAACTGGGATTGTTACCCAATATGTATACCTCGCTGTGATATTCCTTTTGCATCTCCTCTATAGCCGCTATGTCGTAACCGTTCAAGACGTACTCAGAGTCGCACATATACTTGCGTGCATAGTCTTTGAACTGGTTAATGTCCATTTTTTCACCGATATAGTCTTTGAGCAAACTGATATGCTGCCTTACACTCTTCACGCCTTTGCTAACAAGCTTTTCGTCGCTAGGAGTTATTGCGCTTACCATGTTTCTCATATCGGTGTCATAGAGCATTGTTCCGTGCACTATGTTGCGACCGGGAATGTGATAGAAAGCATTGCCGCTCACTTTGCGACCGTCTATCATTATGTCATTTCTTGACGAGCCGATAGCGTCAACACCCAGTGAACGCAGCATTGCCACAATCATTTCTATATAATGTCCGAAAGTCAAGGAAACATTCCATCCCGTATTTATGTAGCTGAACATTATGTTGTTCATGTCCGCATATACACAACCGCCACCGCTCTTACGTCGCTGCATGTCAATGCGGTTGATTTTACAATAATCGACGTTCACCTCGTTTTGAATCAGTTGGTTTCGCCCGAATATCACTGTAGGGGCAACTTGCCACATGAAGAAGCATTCGTCCAACTGCTTCAGTTCCCGCGCGACATACTCCTCCATTGCCAGATAGAAAGACAGCCTCCGTTTAGCGGTTTGTCTTCCGGCACGCTCCGTGGAATTGTCAGGCAAGGCTATGTGAACCATTAGTTTTCTACATTGTCTCTAGGCATCTAACAGCCTATTGAATACCACGTGCAAATATAAGAAATTATATCTGAACCCGCCCCCAAACAACACAAAAAAGATGTTTTTGTGTTGTTTGGGGGCGGGTTCAAATGCAAGCTAACAATTTAGCGTTGATATTGCCTGGACGAAACAACGTAGTGGCGTAGTTTTCCCTAACAAATTCGTTTCATATTTATTGCTGTCCGCTAAAACTCAAAACGGCATGTTGACCTGCTCCACAGCCCCAAT
>CAVGQS010000197.1:0-2886 GCA_963631415.1 Lactococcus garvieae
AATGTTAAATTCTAACTCGTACATGGTGATTATTATTAGTTGGTTAATTTACAGTTTTCCACAGCAGTAATTCATAGATGTCTTCTATTGAAAAGATGAATTCATTCATTGCAATCATAATAATTTAAGGTTAAAGGTTTCGCGAATGCGCCATTTTTGTTGCGACGGGGCAAACATGCAAAGATAATTTTACCCCCCCCAAAAAAATATCCCCCCCCTAAAAAAAGGTACTTTTACAGTCTTCCTCCACAATACTTCATCTCACTCAACTCGCACCACCCTGCATCCTTGATTTCTCTCAGGAACAACCGGGCGCACATTTCGGCATCGTCGCCGGCGCGGTGGTGCTTGCCCTCGGGAATGTCGAACTGGTCGCAGAGATAACCGAGCGTGTTGCAACCGAAGTCGTAGTTGTGGCGTGCGGCTCGGAGTGAGCAATAGTAGTCCACCTCCGGCTTTTCGAGACCGTAGAGTTCCAGCGACTTGCGGATGCACGAGATGTCGAAGGCGGCGTTGTGGGCAACCAGCACCGGCGTTTCGTTAAGATACTCCATTATCTCCGCCCACACCTCGGGAAAGTCCGGTGCGTGGGCGGTGTCCTTAGGTTGGATGCCGTGCACCTGCATATTCCAGTAAGAATAGGCATTGTCTTCCGGGCGGACGAGCCATGATTTCGTTTCCACGACTTTGCCGTCTCTCACCACACAGATGCCGGCCTCGCAGATGGAAGCGCGCTTGCCTGTGGCGGTCTCGAAGTCTATGGCTATAAAGTTCGGTCCTTCCATACGTCAGTCCTTGTAATATGAGGTTAGCGTCCTGGCGAGGTTGCGCATCTGGTCGCGAAGCGTCTCCGGCTCCAGCACTTCCACCTGGTCGCCTTGCTGCATGATGAGCTGCAAAAAGTCGTACGTCAGTTTCACGTCGTAGGTGAATGTCGTAGACTCCTCGTCACTGCTGATTTCCCGTTGCGAGTTGTGCAGCCGCAGTGTGCGGAGATAGTCGGGAGCCTGCCCGTATGCTTTCAACACAACGTGCTCAGTCGGTTCGTCGCTCGGGATGATGCCGGTGCAACCCTCAAAGTAGTCGTTCACGCTGAAGTCTTTCTTCATTTCAAAGGTCTTGTCGAGGATGTTGGCGTGGGTGATGCGGTCGAGGCCGTAAGCCAGTATTTCCTTGCGTGGCGTATACCCCTCCTCGCCTTGATGACGCTTGTTCTTGTCCGCATAGTAAGGATTGTTGGCAATGACATACCAACGGCGTTTCACCACCTTCAGGCAGTACGGCTCTATCTCGAAAGTGTTGGCGTCGGGCTTTCCGAAACCTTGGTGCGTCACCTCCACCGCCTTGTTCTCACGCATTGCCTGCATAAAGACGGTCAGCCATGTGTGTCCGGAAGGAATGTCCTCAAACACCACGCGGTCTTTCAGCTTGCTGTCCGCCTGTATCTGGTTGAGCGTGGCGTAGGAGTCGACGAGCCAGCTGCGCAGGCCGTCGCCCTCCAGTTCCTTCGGGTTCATGATGTGATACTTGTACCCTTTTACGTCAGGGTCAAGCTCAATGACAACATTGAAGATGTCCTGTATGGCTTTGCGGTGGTTGTGGAATGTGCGCAGAGGCAGCTCGTCGCCTTCTCCGTAGCTCAGTCCGCTCCGCTGCCACTTGTCGCTAATCTCCTTGTAGCTAAGATGCTTATAGCGGCGGAGCGTGTCAATGAGCCACACGTATCGTCCGAATTGGTTTGCTGGCATGTCGTAATTCTTTGGGTTGGCAAAGGTATCTTTCTCCTTTGAAAT
The DNA here is from genome assembly GCA_963631415.1 of Lactococcus garvieae. GTDB lineage: Bacteria > Bacteroidota > Bacteroidia > Bacteroidales > Bacteroidaceae > UBA6382. The sequence continues at coordinate 1,794 of CAVGQS010000197.1, forward strand.
GGCGTGGCGCTACTTGGATTGTTGTACTGAATGCCCGTCTTTTCCATGCCTTCTATAATTTCTCGTCACTTGATTGTTGCAGGATTATATCTCCCGTAAGCGAATCTCCATAAAGTCCGCAGGCTATTGCTTTCGCCATCAAAGCGGAGTAGATACGCTGGAAATATTCGCCCGTGCGCCCTCTCTGCCCCTCTGCCAAAGATGCTGCCCTTCTCTGTGTTTTGTATATGGTGGGCATACTCATGAATGGCGATTTCTTCCAAAGGGGTATGGTCTATCCATTTTGAATAGATGCGCATCCTGCGTTTCATAAGTATATAAACGCCCATTCTTGTCTTCGGTCTCTTGTCGACGACTAACAGCTCAAACGGCACTTTGCACCGATAAATCCCAAGCAGGAACTCTTTGAAATATCCCGCTGAGGGGATTGTTTGTTTCGCGGTCATATTCTTTGCTGTTTGAAAGGTGCCAAAGCACCCACGGCTTGTAATCTGCCGCGAAGTTCTGCCGCAAGGTGTGCCAAACAAATGTGCAGGTTTCGGGAAAATGAACTGCGGCAAAAGAAAATTCTCCCTTATGCATGAAAACACCTTGCGCCTTTGCCGTTTCGGCTGATGTGGTTACCGGCGCACGCTTTGGCTGCACTCTTCGCCTTGTGGCTCGGGCGTTCTTGGTGAACACCGCCATTTTTTGCTTTTACATTGGCTAAAAACCGGTTGCAGTTGTGTGCCGTATTGCTGGCAAGCCTGTCGAAATACCTGATGCCATATTCCATGCGAATGACCCAAACGCCAAAGCCCCCCCCCAGCGGCACCGCGCCCCCACGGGCGCGGGCAGGCAAAAAATCGTGGTGTAAGCAAAACACCCGAAAAACTGACAAAATGGCAAAACGCCCTGCCGCGGAAAAAGTGCAACTTTTAGGAAAGTTTAACGGGGCCGGCGGCCTGTAGCGGCCCGGTGCACCCCTTTTGAAGCCGAGCCTGCACTTCGGTGACAAGATACCGCGGTACTTTGAAGGCCAAGCCGCACTTCAGTGAGCCGATACCACGGTATTCCGTGGGCCAAGTGCAGGCGTTTTGACTCGTAAGTGGCT
>CAVGQS010000198.1:0-2828 GCA_963631415.1 Lactococcus garvieae
TCGCCCTTGCTGCCTGCTGCCTTGAAGACAACTTCCTTAACCTGCAGGGTGGCGTTGCCATTGTTGGCAATCACGACGAGCGTGTATGCCGGATAGGCAGTCTTGTTTTCATCCATATTAAGTACCAGAGAGTCCTTGTTGAGGACGTAGCCCTGCATGAGTATTTCACCCTCTTCGTCGTCAGCTTTTTCCAAGCCCATGACATCAACTCTGAGGTATCCGCCGTTGTCCCAATTAACATTGTCAGTCACATCACCAAAGTACATGGTAATCCCTTTGACTGCCGTCGGGTCAGCGAAGTTGTACTGTGCATGAGACACGGTGTTGGATGTGAAGGTGCCATAGGTGCTGAAGTCGCCGTCCATGGTCTTCTCGATGTCAGTTACGTTGCCGGCCTCTCCACAGCTGGTCGGGGTAACTTTGACGAGAGTGCCGTCGCCCTTGTCGTCGCCGCTAGAAGCTTTCTTTATGCCCTTTACGGTGATTTCCTTTACTTCAACAGCATTTGTGCTGTAAACGTGGACTCTGCATCCTTTGAAATAACCGCTGCCGCTGACCTTGATGGGGCTGTTCAAGCAGTCCTTAAGATAAGCGTCAGTGAGGTCCCAAGTACCAGTGTCGCCGTGGTCATTCACGATCAAGCCGCAAATGTAGACTCTGATAGAGGATTCTTCTGAAGCGTCGTAGTTTCCGAAGTCGAGGCTGACTTCAGTGATTTTATATTCATCGCCGCCAAAGAGGAGCTCAAGATTACCATTAGTGAACGTGCCTGAGGTTGAGGTGTCACCGTCAATCATCTTGTCTACGTCAGTAGAATTAAGAGTTCCAAGGGTGGTGGTCTTTATAATCTCCTCTTCCGCGTCGTCGTCGCCAGCAGAGGCCTTCACGCCCTTTACGGTGATTTCGTTAATGTTGAACGTCACATCACCGCCAAAATCAAACTCCATTTGGTATCCTCCGTATACCGTTTCGTCGGTAAAAGTGAAGGTCTGTTCACATCCTTCCGTCGAATATCTTATAGAAGCGTTTTCTGTCAACGCTGTGTACTGCTTAGGGTTGCCCATGTCGTCATAGACAACACCGTAGAGAGAAACTTTTCCGAAGTCATAGCCCTCGGCGGCGCCATAGTTGAACGTGATTTCGCTAATGGTTGCTCCACCTTCGAAATTGAACCTGCGCTCCATCGAAGCTTTCTCGCCAGAATTAACCTTGAATGTGGCATAGGTGTTGAGGTTGCCGTCATAGGCGTTCTCGGAATTAGTGATAATACCTGCAGCCCAGGTTGACGTAAGTGTTTCGACAGTTCCGGTATTGCCAGTGTCACCGCCGGTGTCGCCGCCGGTGTCACCGCCAGTGTCACCGCCAGTGTCGCCGCCGGCATCGCCGCTGGCGCTCTTCTTCACGCCCTCGATGGTAATTTCATTCACATTAAGCGACCAAGCTTGGGGGCAGCAGAAATAGATTTGGCACCCTGTGAATTCTTGCGTGTTATCAAAGGTGAGGGTCTGAGAGCCACCATTCTCATAACTTATGGGGTAATTGTTTACCAAGGTCACTCCACTGCCAGACTCAGGCATGCCGGTGACCAAGATTTTGCCATTGTCCAGGCCACTGCCTTCGCCATAGTTGAATGTGATTTTGGTAATAGTAGCAGCCTCATCGAAGGTGACATAATAAATTGGCCAGTCGTTACTGTTCTCACCACTGAATGTGGCATACGTAGTGAGGTTGCCGTCATTGGCGTTCGCTCCATTCGTAGCAGCAGAACCAACGAAGGTTGTCGTGAGCTTTGAGGCAGAAGTTGAGCCACTGTCGCCGCTAGTGTCGGTGCCAGTGTCGGTGCCGCTAGGGCGAACGTTCTTTCTGCCCTTGATGGTGATTTCCTTTATCTGCACACCATTAGAGCCTGTTATTTGGAATTTGACTCCAGTGAAGTTGCCAGAGTTTGTGAGCTTAATGGGAGAGTTCAAGCAGTCTTCCAAAGCGACAGTATCAATGCCCGTGGTCAAGCTTGAGCCGTCTGAAGAGAAGCTCGCGCCCAAGATGGCAATCTTGATCGTCTCTCCAGAGAGAGCCTCGTACTCGCCGAACTCGAAGTTGATTTCAGTGATTGTAACATCGTCACCGCCAAACTTGAGCAAGAGGTAATTGTCCGACCAGTTAAGGAACGTGCCCTTAGTAGAGGAGTCGCCGTCAACCATATTGGCAGCATCCACTACACCCGCCGACCCGAAGAGATTGGCAGTGATGGTCTGCTCTGTGGTTTGCGCACCGCCCTTGAGCAGATGACCTAAGTCGTCGCTCGCAGCAAAGGGCGGAGCCAAAGTGTTAAGCGCCGGTGTGGCGCCGGCCGGCATGCCAAGCGAGAGAGCTCCCGCCATTAGCATCGCGCCTAGTAGTTTTTTTCTCATAAGCGTATTGTTTTGAGTTAAATAAATGAAATGATTTTTACCGTTAAGCCGAGGGAGACTCCCCTCTTACGTGCAAATGTAAGAAATAATCAATACACGAAAACAATTTCAACCAAAAAAAAGCAAAAACGCTACCCCGAGATAGCGTTTTGCATCCATTCGGTAAAAGTGGCGCAGATTTTGCCGTCTTGCGCCACTTATTTGTGCGGAACAGGACCACCTCACACCTCAATTGAAAAAAGTAGGACTTCAATTCATCAGACAAGGTAGCGCAATGTATTAGAACTCGTCAAAAAAAGTTTCTGCGGACCGCAGGCCAGAGTCTGAGGTGTCCCTATATAGGGTCTGCTAAATTACATCGGCCAGGCATCGGCCAGGCGCGACGAAAAATCGCGATAGTTGGCTGACGGCGCTGGC
>CAVGQS010000199.1:0-2761 GCA_963631415.1 Lactococcus garvieae
ATAGACAGGATAGGCATCCCAGCTGAACTCGCAGTCTGCTCTCCAAGACCCGCCAAATTTTGAGTGGATTGTTCCTGAACCGCTGCCAAAAGAACTTTCATCGCCGGAGCCGCTGCCAGAACCAGAGCCCGAACCCGAACCGCTAGGCTGTACCTTAGCCGCCACATCATTTACTTGAGGAGTTTCCTCCTCATTTGCAGGTGCGAAACCCACATTGATAATCTTTTTCATAATCTTGTATTTTTAAAAGGATTAACCATTTACGTCCAGTTACAAAGTTATATAATAAGGAATAATGCCGAGCAAGTTTTTTAATGTTTTTTGTGCACAAGATTCCTGCTTTTCAGAATTTTCCTGATTTTCCGTTTTTGCAACAGTCATTCTGCAATTTAGCCGGGCCTTTTTGTTTTCACTTATTGTCGTCAAGCCATGTGAAGCGGCCTGGGCAGTAGTCGATGTTCTGGCTGGGGTTGCGCATGCCCATCATGGCAGGGGTGAGCCGCTTGCCATAGAGCACCACTTTGAGCGTAAGGCTCTTGCCAGCGGCGGACACTTGGTACCAGTCGTCGCCAAGATAGGTCACAGTGTGGTTGCCGGCAGCGAAGTCGCTGTACGAGCACGGCAGGAACATGTCGGTGCTGTAGTCGCGGTTGTGCACCCGCGTGTCCGTCATGCCGGCGAAGCGCTGCGCCATGGAGTAGCGGTATTTCTTTTGGATTTTCCTAATGTCGTTGCCGGAATCAAGGACGTAGCGGTAGAACTCCTCCACAAATGCCAGTTTGAGGGTGTTGGCCTCCGCTTTGAATTTGTCAAAATCCTCGTCGGCTATCAGTTTGCCTGACGAAGCCCTCTTGTGGAGCAGCGGGCAGAGGAATTCCAGGTACATGTACTCTTGGTCGTAGTGGTTGAAGGCAAGCATCTTACTGTTCAGCTTGGAGTCGTAGTCGGTGCTTAGGACATCCACGCCCATTCTATTATTTCTCAGCCCTACGATAACGGGATTGAGGTACTTTCCGGCATATTCCACCTTGACCGACACTGTGTCGCTGCACTGAGGCGCGAAGATGTCATACCAGTCGCCGCCTCTGTACTGCACCCGGTAGAAAACTGCCGACGTGTCGAGTCCCACGGTTGGCTTCAGCATCTGCCAGCTGCCGAGGCTACCGCTTGAGACAGCTTTCATCTTTTCCTTAACGCCTTTGGACAGCAGTGCAGAGTATTTCTCGTCCATCAAACCAGTCACAAACACGTTCTTATGCATAGAGGCAAGCATCCGATTCAGAGTCCTTTTCGTCAGCGTCTGCATCACGCCCTTGAAATCCTCCACGTCGTTCTCCGACACGTAGCCCTCAGGGCAGAACACCGCATAGCGGTAGTCTCTGAGCAGATAGTGCGAATGGTTATTTGCACTTCCAGAACCATAGCGAACATGAAAAGACCAGGGATTCTCATAGGCGTCGTGCAAGGTATTGCCATCAAAATAGTCATCGGATGCAGACTTGTGCATTGGACCGGTATTTATCATTGATGACGGAGCTTTGCCCCAATACTCATAGTCTATGGCAGGATTATCACCGCCAAGATACGTGTAGCCCAAATATCGAAGCCTCGTTTCAGAGCACGAAGCCATGGCTAACAAAACGACGCAGGCAAGAAAGTTTTTCAAGATATTTGACATGACTCCAAACTTATTTGAGGAACAGACCCGTTTACAAAGAAACTAAAATTAAGCTGTATTTGAACGTCTTCAGCCTTAACGGCTGTTGTTTTCTTATTATTGACGTATGTTTCCACAGTAACTTTGAACTCCATTTCCTTTGTTGTTATGGAACAGTCCACATTAAGCAAACCAAAAGGAGACTCTGCCGTCATTCCGTCGGTTGCTTCAATGTTGTTGCTACCTATAATAATGTTACTATAGTTGTATGGAACATACCGTACCCCGCTGGTGCTTCCTCCTGCAGAAACGCCATAACAAGACAATGTAATGTTGTCAATCGCCACGACCGCCTTTGTGACAATGTGCGAGTTCGTGTTAGCATCATATTTGCTGGTAAGTGCTGCACTCCAATTAAAAGAGCAATTCGCATTCCAAAATCCTCCAATTGACGATTGGATGGTGCCAAGCCCGCTACCAAAATTTACAGAGCCGCTACCACTACCGGAGCCGTCTCCTGAACCACTGCCCGAACCAGAACCACTAGGCTGTACCTTAGCCGCCGCATCATTTACTTGAGGAGTTTCCTCCTCATTTGCAGGTGCGAAACCCACATTGATAATCTTTTTCATAATCTTGTATTTTTAAAAGGATTAACCATTTACGTCCAGTTACAAAGTTATATAATAAGGAATAATGCCGAGCAAGTTTTTTAATGTTTTTTGCGCACAAGATTCCTGTTTTTCAGAATTTTCCTGATTTTCCGTTTTTGCAACAGTCATTCTGCAATTTAGCTGGGCCTTTTTGTTTTCACTTGTTGCCGTCAAGCCATGTGAAGCGGCCTGGGCAGTAGTCTATGTCCTGGCTGGCGTTGCGCATGCCCATTATGGCCGGAGTGAGTCGCTTGCCGTAGAGGACGACCTTGAGTTTGAGGCTCTTGCCAGCGGCAGACACCTGGTACCAGTCGTCGCCGAGATAGGTCACGGTGTGGTTGCCGGCGGCAAAGTCTCTGTAGGCGCACGGCAAGAACATGTCGGCACTGTAGTCGTGGTTGTGCACCCGCGTGTCCGTCATGCCGGCGAAGCGCTGCGCCATGGAGTAGCG
>CAVGQS010000200.1:0-2757 GCA_963631415.1 Lactococcus garvieae
AGGGTTGTTTTGCCTAAGCTTTAGCAACTACCATTCTGTGCTGTCGTCAGATTCCGATTCGGATCCTGACGATTTTTTAGTTGAGATGTCACAGGTTAAACTTGGGGTGAATTGCGAAGCATTCTTGAACCATTTTGGTGCGTCGTCAGAGTTATGGAACTCGCCCTCAAACACTACTTCCACTGTATCACCTTTGTTTCCTGTAAGAAGCTTCTTTAATTTCAGTCCTTCTTCATACTTTAAGTCAAGATCTACAATCTCCGTTTCAGCATCATCTACAAGGTTAATAATTGCAGAAAACGTGCCAAGAAAATCAATGTCACGGGCATCTACATCTTTGAGCCCGTCTTTAGTCAGCTTTAAAGTTACCTTGAGGCGAATGAACTGAGTTGGGATGACTCCGTCCCGTTCGGTAAATGTTAACTCCGACGGCTGGTCAACGACCTCAATATACTCTGCCAACTCTCCAGAGGCGAATTCTGTTGACGTAGGAGAAATTGTCTTGCTGTCTGAGCCAGAAGAACAAGACGCACATACCGCTAGAATTGCAGCGGACAACATAACTGAAAATTTTTTCATGATTCTTAAATTTTATTAGGTTAATAAATGAGCTTTCGCTTCTTCAGTTGCAAATTTTGTTGTTTTATGTTAATTTGGATTGTTCCATTTTGTTCCTTTTGCTCCAACCCTTCGTTTTTAGCGTCAAAGATTGTACTTTTGCGGCATGCGAGGCGATTGCGACAGTTCAGCGTCGGGCTACCTCAACGATTCGTTTGAGGGAATAAGCCGGCAGTTCACCGATGTGGAGATATTGTCCACGTCGGCGACCAACATCGTGGCGCGAGCCAAGCGCTACGGCCGCTGGTGGACGCTCAAGGGACTCAGTCCCGAGGTGGCCCACGAAGAAGCCTACCGCCAGCGGCAGCGCAAGGAGTTCGAACTGCTCATAGGGCTGCAGCACCCCTCCGTGGTCGCCGCCGTGGGACTGGAGCCAGTCGACGGGCTCGGCGACTGCATCGTCATGGAGTATGTGGAGGGCGTCACCCTCAGCCAGTGGCTCAAGCTGCGCCACCCCCTCAAGGAGCGCCGCCGCCTCGCCCACGAGACCATGCGCGCCGTGGGCTACATCCACTCCAAGGGCATCGTCCACCGCGACCTCAAGCCCGACAACATCATCGTCACCGCCAACGGCAACAACGCCAAGCTCATCGACTTCGGACTCGCCGACACCGACAGCCACACTGTCCTCAAGCAGCCCGCCGGCACGCGCCGCTACATGTCGCCCGAACAGATGCAGACAGCCACAGCCGACGTGCGCAACGACATCTACAGCCTCGGAGTCATCTTCCGGCAGATGCGTCTGGGCTACGGCCGCGTAGCCGCCCGCTGCCTCAAGCCCATCGACCGGCGCTACAGCAACATAGCCGAACTGACCGACGCCATAGCCCGACGCCACTGCGTCAAGACACTGACCGTATGGCTCGCCGTGGCAGCCGTCATTGCCGCCCTCGCCCTCACCGCCCTCAGCCTTGCGCAGAGGCTCGGCGAACTGTCCGGCCAGACCGCCGCCAGCCAGCATGGCCAAGACAGCGTGCGCACCGCTGTAGCCACTCTCGGCGACACGCTCCACACCCTCGCCGCCGGCCAGCAGACTCTCCAGGACAGCCAGCGCAGCCAAGAGGCGAGCCGACAGAAAGTGGCGGCAGCCGTAGCCCGCGGCAAGTCGGCCGTAGACAAAGCCCTCTCCGACGCCGGCATAGCCCACCACCTCGACACGCTGAGCAACCTCGCCTGGCTCCGCCCCGACCTCCTCGCCAAGCTCCACGACGGCGACCAAGCCGCCAACCGCTTCGTCCAGACCCTCGGCGCCGACTACACCGCCGGCGAGACAACACAGATAGCCGACGCGCTAGAGCAGTACAGCGCCTTACGCACACAAGACATCATCAACACCTACACCAAACTCAAGGAAGCACATGACAAAGCAACTATGCCAGGACATTGAGACGGCACTCTCCCACAAAGTGCAGACGCCCAAAGACTTCGAACACCTGCGCGAGCGCATCTACGCCCGCCTCCACATACTCATGAGCCGCACCACCCTCATGCGCCTCTGGGGATACATCGACGACAGCGTCAAGCCCAGCAAAAACACACTCAACACCCTCGCCCAGTTCCTCGGCTACAAGGACTACGACGAATACCTCCGCCAGTCAGCCCTCTCGCCCGACCAGCAGAGCAGCCCCGTCATGAGCCGCCGCCTCAGCGTAGCCCCCGCCCTCGCCCCCGGCGACCGCCTTCGCCTCACCTGGCTCCCAGACCGCGTCTGCGACGTGGAGTATCTGGGCAACCTCGCCTTCCGCGTCCTCGCCTCCCAGAACACCCGTCTCCGCAGCGGCGACACCTTCCAGTGCAGCCTCATCATCGAGGGAGAACCCCTCTACCTCGACAATCTCGTACAGGGCGGCGCCCAACCCACCGCCTACGTCTGCGGCAAGAAAGCCGGCGTCCGCTTCGAATACATAAAGTAAAGCCTAACCCCAAGAGAGCCTAACCCAACCCTTCCCTAATAATAAGGAAGGGCTGGCTGCACGCCCAACACACACCCCCGAAACACACCACACAACACATCCAAGGAACCACGGACAAGCGAATCTCGCTTTAAGAGTTTTTTGGGAAGCGAAGCAAAAACACTTCAAAGTCATAAAGTAGGACTTAAAAAAATTTTGTGCGGACTTAAAAAATTTTCGTGCGGAC
>CAVGQS010000201.1:0-2709 GCA_963631415.1 Lactococcus garvieae
CTGTCTATCGTTGGATTATCCGCAGCGAAGGTTATTCTTGTTATCTTATATGGTTGTCCTGGCTTCATATCATAGCGCAGCTTTACCTTCCGTTCATTACGGTTTACATCTTTATTGACTGACACTTGAGCATTCAAATACCCTTTCTCTTTCAGCGCCAGAGTCAGGGCATTCTTAGTATTCAGTGTCTGCTGGTCATTGTAAATGACTGGCGCCTCGCCAATGCGTCGCCAAAAACGGTTTGTTTTGCTAGTGGTGTCTGTACCAGAGACACAATACAGAGCCAAGGGAACCTTAAACATGTTGAACCACTTCGAATTTGGCAACTGGCGGATATGGTTGCGGTATGAAGCCGGAGTCACTGCCGGGTCATCGCTTTCGAGCTTCACAGAACATAGCAAATAGTCGTCGGCACCCAAGAACTTGTCGGGAGAACAAGCAGACGCGCCTGCCAACACCGCTATAAACAGTGCTGTTCTAATAATATAATAATGTATGTGCGCGTGCATTATTTGTTTCTTACCACAGTGGGGTAGTGTTCAACTTACGTTCCTTTATAACTATGAATTACCTGTTTACAACGACATGATTTCTGATGGATTAGTACACAGTGGCGTATACAGGCGTTTATAGTCGCGATGCCGGAAGTGCAGCTTGCATAGATAATGCACAAGTGAGGCAATCACAAATACCAACGTGATAATTGCTGGTAAAATTTCTAAAACAACGTAGTCTTCTGTTGACAATCCGATTTCTCTAATTACCGAAATGGAATTGTCCCATGGAGCAGGGTAGCACATAAAGCCAATGCCCAATGCCATGCATACCATAGACAACAGGTATAGTATGGTAATCATAACATAATGCTTGCGCCGCAACTTTGTCGAAGCACTAAGCTTTTTGTAAGATTTCTGCGCATACCTCCGCTCAACCTGCCACAGTTCCTCAATGGGCGGAAGGATTGTTTCTACTTGCGACTCCGCAGCCGTCAAAAACGCTGTCTTGCGTTTCGCGGCGAATGTAGTGACATACGGCGTTTCGTGGCAGTCCCTAAGAGCCAGCCATGCACCATAGCCACCGTTTCTAAAGAATTCGTCTTTCGAGAAAACAACATTGGAGCCTTCGCACTCGATTGGCTTGCGCTGCCCTCGCAACACTGCTCGATAGTTCAGTAGCTGTGCCTTGCGTCGTTGACTTATGGCCGTTCGCACCCACCTGGCATTGTCATACCCAAAATAGTCATTGTAGCCAATGCACATTTCCGCTCCATTCGTTATGGCGTTTGCGATCGATGCCAGCCACAGTTCGCTTTTAGGCAGCGATGTTGGCTTTAGCAACACTATCCATTCATTCCTTGCAGCCCTGATTCCCAAAGTGGTAGCCATCGACATGTGCAGTGTCCCGTTCTTGTTCTGTGGCAGATAGGTATGTCTCACAATGGACGGATGCTCAATCGATGCACGCTTGATAACGTCCACAGTATTGTCTGACGAAGCATTATTGACTATTACTATTTCAAATTTTGGATACAACTGTTCTACCAGGCGGTTAACCAATCGTTCAAGCAGACTATCACAGTCATGGGTAACTATAACTATCGAGAATGACGGCTGTTTTATATTGTCGTCAACAAGCGTTGTCGTGCCACCGTCTTTTCGTACCGGAACATAACTTGTCCAGTATGATATAATGTAAGCGACAAGCAGTATTAGCGATACTGTAACTAGTATTATTGCGGCAGGAATTTCCATCTGAATGAATTGACAATGTATTTAGAGGTTCTTTATACCTGCGGGAATCGTCTCCGAAATTCAGCGCAAATTACTGCCGCTGCCACTCCCACATTCAGGCTTTCTGTAGTCTTAAGATTTGCGTTATACGGAGGTATATACAGTCTTTCTGTAACAACCTCGGCAACTGCTGCGCTTATACCGTTCCCCTCGTTGCCCATCACAATGACACCATTAGGAGACAGGGTAGTGTCATACACGTTCGTTCCATCAAGAAATGTTCCGTAAACAGGAACACTGGGCATAAGCGACTCTAGGTACATGCGCAGGTCTGTATATAATATGTCAATGCCCGCCAAAGCTCCCATCGTTGCCTGTACGACCTTAGGGGAATAGACGTCTGCCGTCGTTTTGGAGCATACTATAGCACTCATTCCAAACCAGTTCGCCAAGCGTATTATAGTACCGAGATTGCCGGGGTCCTGTACCGAGTCAAGCGCAAGGCATAACCCGTTTTCGGCAGCCTTCAAATCAACGTCTTTTGGCTCACCTTTGCTGAACACGCCTATCACTCCCTGCGGTGTCTTTTGAAGACTGGTTTTCCTCAGTTCGTCGTACGTCACTATTTCCACATTGTTCACCTGCGACAGCATGCCTTGGTTGGCGTCAGCCCACTCGGCAGTGGCCATGGCAGTCACGCATCTGAAACTGCGCAGCAGTTCACCTACCGTCTTTGTTCCCTCACCCACAAACAGGTTCCTAGCATCCCGCTGCTTCTTGTTGTCGAGGGCGTGAATAAGCTTCTGTTTTGCTGTCATTTCTGTCGTTGGAAAAAGAAATAATACCAAAAATAGGTATCTGGATACATGTCCCTGCACATATTGCAGCGCACTTGCCGATCTGAATACTTGTTCATTACCTCAACAAAATCTTTGTAGTTGGTCTGCACGCTGGCGTTGTCGTACGCCAAGTTGGTATC
>CAVGQS010000202.1:0-1266 GCA_963631415.1 Lactococcus garvieae
CAATATTGGAGAAGATTATTTAATGAGCATAGCGGACGTTTTAGATCTTGATTGGAAAACATTGGCAACGCCCGAGAAAGATAACCGCAAAGAGAAGGAAATAAATGCACTTCTTGCGTATCTTGCGACCATCGGTATAGAAATAACCCCCGGTTATTATTGGGACTGCTATAGGAAAAACGCGATAGATAATTATGAGCTTATGCGGCAATTTTTCACGCCTCAAGAAAAAGCGCGTTTTACTACCATACTGGAAAAAATAGAAGATTCACGCCAGCCAAAAAGAAAACGGGTGCTACATGAATGCGTTGCCCTAACATGTGACCCCTTCACAGTTCCGGCATACTGTCAGGCAGCAGAACATAGACCATCTGAAGAACTACCCACACTTCCAGAACTTAGGGACTATGACGACTATATGTACAGGTTGAAAAGTTCGTTGGGTGGCTTTTTCTTCGTTGGGTATGAAGTGCACAAGAATGGAAAGAAAATGGGCGTAGTTACACATGAAGAAATTATGGCAATGATTGAGAATGTCCGCGCGACTGCTTCAGCACTTGCGATAAACGCAATATAAGCCCCTAGAAGGGGCTTATTCTCTTTAGGGCATAATTGACCATTCAATATATCAAAGCCCCTTCTAGGGGCTTCTGACGCCTTTAAAACACAACATTTCCCAAGGTTAAGAAACTGTTAACCGCTCGAACGCTTCCAGCGCTTCTTTATGCAGCCTTTTTATGTGCCTATCGGAATAATGCATTTTAACGGCAGATTCTTTAAGACTTAGCAGCGCTACATACCGCAAATACAGAATTTCCACGTATTCCGGCTTTTTGATTCGTTGGATCTCTTCCAGCAAGGCTTGCTTTTCCTTCTCAAGTTCTGCGACCTTGCCCATGAGGCGATTCTCTATATCCTCGATCATTGCGAAACCGTCAGCCAAGCGGTCAATGCTTCCAGACCTTTGCACCCTGTCCCCGTATTGGATTGAGTGCAAGCGTTGCATATTGTCCCGTAAATCTCGCAAACGTTCTTCACTAATCCTTAGTTCTGTATTGATTCTTGCGACCTTCTCCAAACGTTCACACTTAGAACCCATTGCCACCTCACCCCCGAAAAATTCCATGCAGATATCAAAAAAGCATTATAACAAAAACGCATATAATCTGACGCACTTTTGACACATTGACACCACTTTGACATCAATTTTTAGGCTATTTCAGCATGAGTGTTTGTGTCATTGTGCGACACTTCACAGTGCTAAAG
>CAVGQS010000202.1:1286-2701 GCA_963631415.1 Lactococcus garvieae
CGTTTTTACGTGGTTTATGATTGTTTTGACATCAGGTTGACGCAACTTGTCAAAGCTCTGTCATGAAAATTTTATCCTAACCATTTCTTTTTTCTTCGTTTCTTCCGTGACATGGGTATAGAGTCCCAATGTCATAGAAATATCACTATGTCCAAGGATAATCTGAAGCGTTTTAACGTTCATGCCGGATTCAATCGCCCTTGTGGCGAACGTGTGCCGGAATGCGTGACAGGAAAACTTTTCTATATTGGCTGCCTTGCATATCTTTTCTATGTCTCGACATATTACTACATTATCGGGAATCGCCCCACGAAAACCCCGAAATATACGTTCATTCAGGGACTTTATACCGCCGTCAAACGCGCTTGCATTCACTTCCAACTGTGCCGCTATGGCCTTCTTTGCGTCCTCTGTTAGCGGAATAGACCTAACCCCGGCTTTTGACTTCGTTGTATCTCCGACAATTTCCGCGCCTATTTCGTCCCTTGTAATGGTTTTATTGACGTTTAGAACGCCATTGCGGACATCTGCAGCGGTTAGCGCTGTGGCTTCCCCGACTCTAACCCCTGTGGATAGCAGCACAACATACAGACGATAATACCATGAGTCGCAAGCGGCAGCAGCTTTAAGAAACGCCGCCGTTTCGTCCTTCGTCAATGCCCTGTGGTATGTTTCCTTTGCTGGCGTCTCCGTCCGTCTTAAATTGCGTATAGGTTCGCAAGGATTCCACAAAATGACATGCTCCCGAACGGCTGCCTTCAATATGCTTTTTAGCAATGTGATTCTAATATTGACCGTCGCTGTGGATACTTTCGCCCTTTGGTCTCTTTGCAGTGCTTGAACGTGCCCGGTTTCGATCTCCGAAACCTTCAGCGCCCCCAATGAAAGTCCGGGCGAAACTTCGAACTCTTTGATTCTCCCATACACACGCTCCGACTGATAAAGCGTGACTGGTTTTACGACGCCTTCTCTTGCTTGCTGGTAATGCTCAAAATACTCGTTTAGGGTGATATCTGCATTCTTCGTGTAGGACTTCGCCTTGATCTCCTCGCGCTTTGCCTGTTCTGCTGCCTTCAGCTCCTTTTGTGTAGCCCCGTAAACATAGTAACGCTTACCATTCACAACAAAGCTTTTCCCATAGCGGCCATCGCTCCGCTTTTTCATTCGTACCATGCAGCACCCCGTGCCTGTTCCGGGCTATATTCCGGCTCGATCGTGACCGCATTAAGCAGCTTTGCCAAATCATCGAGCACCAGAGCGGCCTCTGTCCTGTCGAACGTGTTGTTGCTCCTGTCTCTGCTGAATGCTTCCAGCGCTTTACAGATAACTTGAATGCGTTGCGCCTCTCGTTTCCTCATCGTCTCCACCTTTCAAAAAAGGCGGCGGCATGGTATAATACAAAGCGTTTCGTGTTT
>CAVGQS010000203.1:0-2694 GCA_963631415.1 Lactococcus garvieae
ATGCGGACTTAACGAAGCTCAAGTCGCCTAAAGCTTGCGACGTCTCCGCCGATACGCTGCGCCGCTTCGGTCTAGTCATCGCAGCGTTTCCGCGGAAAATTTTTCGTTAAGTCCGCACGAAAATTTTTTAAGTCCGCACAAAATTTTTTTAAGTCCTACTTTATAACTTTGAAGTGTGTGCTTGTCTGATGAACTGAATTGTTTTTTGAAACGAGGTGTTTCCCCCTCTGCAAAGTGACGAAACAGAACAAATTCTACAGGTCTACGGAGAACGACATGCCGCAAGTCAGCATGTTCATCCACTCCTTGCTGCTACGGCTGTGGGAGGGCAGAAGGTTGTAGTCGGCAAAAAAACGCATGCCGTAGTGGCGGTCTACCCTGAACGTGCACGACAGGCCACTGCCGAAGCACACGCCGCTGCGCCCGTTGATAGTGGCGCACGACAGCTTCAGCTCCGGGTAGTAGACGTAGCCGCCCAGCACCTTGGCGCCCACCTGCCAGCGGTTCGTGAGCGGATACGACAAGTAGCAGCCGGCGCTCGCCGACACTGCGTCAAAGGTGTTGTTCTCTGCCTTGTCGCCGTTGACGATGATTGACGTGTTAGAAAACACGGCGCGGCCGCCAATGCCTATATAGGGGTTGAAGAAATACGCGCCCTCCAGGCCTACCGACGCGCCCGAAGAGGTGCGGAATATGTTCTCCTCGTCAATGTCGTACTTGCTCAGCGGCACGTTCATTCCTATATATAGGCTGGCGAACGACGGGCGCTCATAGCGGTCCACCGCAAGCGTGTCAGCCGCCTTGTTCAGACCCTTGTCGCGGAAAATCAAGTCGCCAAGCAGATAGCCCACCTCGGTAGACATAATGCCGACGCCGGCGCCCGTCAGCACGTCGCTCAGCCAGTGCTTGTTGTTGGCCATGCGCATCAGGCCCGTGGCTGACGCGGCGGAATAGGCGCCAATGCCTACCCACGGACTGAGGTGGCCGTACTCCTTAGTCAGCATCGTGGCCGTCATAAAGGCGGTGGCCGTGTGGCCCGACGGAAACGAGTGCTTGTTGGAACCGTCTGGCCTGGTGACCCGGGTCGTGGCCTTCAGCGTGTTCACCACGCCCGCCATAATCAAGGCGGAGAACGCGTCAGACGTCATCATCCGGTTCCACGAGCTGCGGCTCTCCACGCCAGCCGCCTTCAGTCCCAGCATCACGGCAGCCGAGGCGTACTGCAAGTAGTCGTCCGTGTGGTTGCTGAAATGCGACATGTAGTCGTTGCGCAAACTGCGGAAGTGGTCATCCTGGCTCTTCACCACCAGGCCCGCAGCCACCAGGGGCGCCCCAATCCACAGCCTGTTGAGCCGGTTCACCGACGCCGCTTTCTTGTGCCCCAAGCCCACCTCCGGCAACTCGCCGACACTCACAGCAGCACTATCAGTCCCCAAGCCCTTAAGCTCAATGCCCAAACCGCCATCGGCAAATCCCAAATTCACCGACAGCACCACAGCGACCAAAGCCGCCACACAGCGCAAACGCATCCTTACAATCACAATCCTTTATGTTAATCATTACCTCCACTCCTCGTGGACACATATAATCAACGCAAAACCCCACCCGATATTTCCGCACTCGCTGATTATTTTGCGAAAAAGTGCAATCAACACCAGCCTCACCCTCGTTACTATCCCACAAAAACCCGCCACCCCATTTCCAAAAACTGTCACATGTGACAAAAAACGGAAATGAGCGTACCGAACCAAGAAGAACCTTTCCACAAAAAATTTCCACGATTCTATTTCGTTTTTATTGAACTTTGCGTAAATTTGCACCGTGCGTTGTCTGCAAGAGCAGCAACGCACGGACATTTTTGGCTAAAAAAAGAGGCGTTATGTCTTCTTCTTGTAAGTGAAAAGCGTAGGAAACTTAAACACTTATGGACAAGAGAAGGTATGATGGCCTGCGCGTATAGCGTGGGGCTGTTATTCTCACATCTGTTCATAAGGGTTTTCCTACCACCTTCACTTATAGACGTGGCATACAGCACCACGCTTCTCACGTTTTACCGTCCTATTCGGATGCTGGGGGACAAAATATTTACGTCATGGACAAAGAATATTTTGGGGCTTGTTTAATGGGAAAAAGAGGAAAGGCTAATTCTGGTGGCTATAGCCGCTGGTTGCTTGGCTTATTGACCTTAATCGGTTTGTTGTTGTCTGCTCCCTCTTTTGCGGAAAACACCTATGAAATTTATTATCAGTCAGAGACAGAGTCGAGTATTCAACTTACAGTAGCAGAATATGGCGTGAAGGAGAAAAATGCAGTTTCAATGGCATGCATTCATGCATTGCAGACATTGATATTTGATGGCGTACAGGGTTCAAAACGCCGTTTCCTGCCTTATGTGCAAGATGAAAAAACGGCATGCGAAGAGCACCAAGCCTTTTTCAATAATTTCTTTGGATATGACGGCTATTGCCAATGCGTATTAGCCGCAACACAGGTTGAAAAGGGCAAGAGGAAAGGCAAGGGCAAATATTACATCGTAAATGTGAACATAGACCTGGTAAGTCTGAAGAATACGCTGGTCCAGCATAATGTCATCAGACGTTTTGGCGTATGAGGCCAAGCCAACACAAGCCACCAAGAACACATTCTATTGAAAAACGCTGCAGCGTCCCAATGCACAAGTAAACGACAGATATA
>CAVGQS010000204.1:0-2676 GCA_963631415.1 Lactococcus garvieae
GGCAGTGAATGACGGGACTCTACAATATGTCTGTTCTACCTATATACCAGAAGACCAGCAGATATATGACGGTTTCTATGAGGGACGCAACAGAAAGATAATTTCTTTTTCGGGTGTGCTGCAAAATGGTGTATTTCCTTTGCCTGAGCTGATCAGACAGGTCCTCGCTTATGGCGCTGACGAAATGAAACGTCCTGTGGAGATAGAGTTTGCCGTGAACTTGCACAGCGACCGCAGCGGTGAGTTCTATCTGCTCCAAATCAGACCGATGGTTGACAACCGCATTGATATCAATCTAGATGTTGCAGAGATTCCTGACGAAACCTGTCTTTTGAGATCGGACAATGCCATAGGCTATGGTATTTCGTCTGACGTGACCGACATAGTATATGTAAAGACAAAAGATTTCAGTCCCTCGCACAATATCCAGATTGCGGAGGAAATTGCAGAAATCAATACGGCGCTGCTTTCTGAAGACCGGCATTGTGTCTATATTGGCCCCGGACGATGGGGTAGTAGTGACGAGTGGCTCGGCATACCAGTAAAATGGCCGCATATTTCAGCGGCAAGAGCCATTGTGGAGGCTGGGCTTGACGCCTATCAGACAGATCCTTCGCAGGGTACTCATTTCTTCCAAAATCTCACGTCGCTTGGTGTGTGTTATCTGACTGTAAATCCGTTCAGAAATGACGGCCTATATAATGAGGAATATCTTGATGGTCTTCAAGCTGTTAAAGAGACAGAATATGTAAGACACGTCAGGCTGCAACAACCCGTTGCGATAGTGGCAGACGGCATACACAGAAAAGCAGTAATAACTATTGGAGATAGCCCCCTAGCACAATCTGTCGCCAAACAAAAAGACAAGGCATGAAAAAAGCGTTTATCTTTGCTGCGGGACTGGGTACCCGACTTGCTCCCCTTACAAACGACAGGCCTAAAGCTCTTGTGGAGCTTTGTGGAAAACCGTTGTTGTGGCATGTTTCAAAAAAGATAATTGCAGAAGGTTTTGACAGCATAACGGTCAACGTTCACCATTTTGCCAGCCAAATAATAGACTATTTGAAATCTGACGAGTTTGTCAGTCTGCTTGGTGACAAGGTCGAGGTTAATGTTAGCGACGAAACCGACTGCCTGTTGAATACTGGAGGCGGACTTCGTTTTGCAGCCCCTGCCTTGTTTGAGAAATCAGACTCGCCTGTGTTGCTGCACAATGTAGACATCTACAGCAATGCCCGACTGGGAGAGCTGTATGGAAAGATAGACGACAACGATGCAATACTGCTCGTGAGCAAGCGCAAGACTAGCCGATACCTTCTCTTTGACTCAAACATGCGGCTTGTTGGATGGACAAATATCCAGACAAAAGAAATCAAATCTCCATTAAAAGACCTTGACGTTGATTCTTGCAATATGCTGGCTTTCTCCGGCATTCATGTAGTCAGCAAGCGTTTGGCGGAACGCATGAGTGGGTGGCCCCCTAAATTTGGGATAATGGATTTCTATATTGACAGTTGCAAAGACTTGCGAATTTACGGCACAAGGCAGAGCGACCTGCAGTTGACAGACATCGGCAAATTGGAGACACTACAAGAACTGCAGAAAAAGCTATGATTGCTGTAACCATTGTAATACCATTTCATAACCGCCATAGATATTTTGAGAGACTTTTTGATGGTCTTTCTGGTATTTCAATGGACAATGTAGAGATTGTCTTCGTTGACAACAACTCAGATTTGGAAACTAGAGTTGTGATGGAACGGCTGTGCGAAAAACTGTCGGCAACCACGACATTGACGGTCTCAATAATAAGAGAGACCAAAAACGGATCTGCAGCGGCGCGTAATGCGGGCTTGCACATAGCAAAGGGGGAGTATGTATATTTCTTTGATTCGGATGACGAATTTTCTCCTGAGTTTATTCCTGTTGCTTATGGCAAAGCAAAAGAGAAAGATTTCGATGCAGTGGCTCTTAGGACAAAAATTGTTTTCCCTGACGGAAAGACTCGTGCTAAAAAGATGCTGCGCAGTTCCAGTCCTGCTGTTCAGATTGTGTGCAACAACTTCGCGACACAATCATTAATGGTAAAGCGGTCTTTCGCACTAGACAATGCTTTGTGGAATGAGGCGCTGTTTTATTGGAACGATTTGGAGTGGGGACTGCGCATCCTTATCGCAAGGCCGAAAATGGTTTGGTTGAAGGGTTGCTATCATCGTATTTATCTGCATACGGACAGCATCACCGGTGCAGGCTTTGCCGATAGGATAGACAAAATAATCTGCGCTCATAAGGCCATACGTCGTGACATAGTGGAACTGATGCAAAGTTCAGAACAAACAAAACTGTTGAAAAGTCTCAATTGCCGCATTGCTATATATGCAGGACACGTATACCGAGAAGCGTCAAAGAGTGATGCTTTGCAGTTGTTGTCATGCATAGACAAAACCGTTGCTAGTCGTCTGCACAAGATTAAACTGTCGCTTCTTTATTGCCTTAGCCGTAGGGGCGTGCCTGGATTGTGGAGAATAGCATTAATGCACCCGCTTGAGGCAAAGTTTTGACGATACCTTGGCATTATTTGAAATGCCTTTACAATATAGCCGCGTTTTGCTATGTTTGATGACAAAAACATACCCGCGCGTTTTCTGTTTGTCAATTTTTAATGGCCGTTTTGTA
>CAVGQS010000205.1:0-589 GCA_963631415.1 Lactococcus garvieae
GCAGAATATCATTCTTCAGGAAATGGAAACTCTGGAAGGCATCCTAATTGCTACAACAAATCTTACAGTTAATCTCGACGCCGCTTTCGACAGAAGGTTTCTCTTCAAAATCGAGTTTAGCAAGCCTGACACAGAGGTCAAAACTAAACTCTGGAAGTCAATGGTACAAGACCTCAATACAGAGGAAGCCCATGTGCTAGCGATGCGCTACGACTTCTCCGGTGGGCAGATAGAGAACATAGCTCGCAAACGGACTATTGACTACATACTCTCTGGCAATCAGGCAGGCTTGAGCAAAATAGAAGAGTTCTGCAAAGCCGAACTCCTTGACAGAAAGAGTGTATCAATGAACACTATAGGGTTTAGAATATAACTGGAATAGTTATAGCGACAAACCGAATAAATTACATGTTTGACAAACACAATCAATACAAACTTATATGGAATCAAAAAATCAAAAGAGTTTCCCAGGGCGACTATGGAAGATGCAGAACGTCTTGACTGGCTGAATGCAGAAATTGAAAGACTGAAAAGTGCTAACGACGAATCCTCGAAAAAGCAGTGGCTAAAGTTGTCTGCAGAATACGAC
>CAVGQS010000205.1:599-2590 GCA_963631415.1 Lactococcus garvieae
GGGCTAAAAGACGTCAAGGGCGATATTGTGGTGCCAGCCATTTACGATGATTTTTGTATGCCTGAAAAATACTTCCTGAAGGAACTTCCAGTTGGATCTCAAAAGGAAGGAAAGATTGCGTTGGTAAAACGCGATGGTAAGGGAACTCCATGTTCGCCTTTTGACAGCCACTATGTGGAACGTATTCCATTTTCAGCCGTCTATGCTGAATGGAAGAGCGATGATCTGAAGCATTTCGCTTTGAGGATTGGTAGTACAGCTTTCACTCCTCATGAGTTGGAATGGTATGGCCAAGTGCGTAACGGATGTGTGCTGCTTGGGGCAAACGGGAAAATGGGTGTGCTGGCTATCGATCAAGGACTTGTCTATATAGCACCGGAATATGACTCTGTCATTGAGGGGGGATATGGAGATGACTATACGTTTGTTAAAGACGGCAAAAAAGGCAGAGTTACACTAGAAAAGCGTTTTGTTAGTGACGAAGAATTCTCTAAACTAAGTGGCGAAGAACAGGACGAACTTGTCTTTGACATAGGATTCGTTGGGTCTGAAGAAAATTTTCCATTTTAACGATAGAAATATGGCAGATATTATCACTATAAAGAAGGACGATGAACTCTTTCCGGAGGCTTTCAGAGCCATCGGGGAAGACTGTAAGGAAAAAATCTATGCTCTTGGCAACATCGATCTGCTTAAGGAAAAGCATATGGTAGCCATCATAGGATCAAGGAAAGCGTCTAGGCAAGGCAATACCGCTGCTTGGAAGCTAGGAGAAATTTATGCGAAGCAAGGAAAAGTTGTTGTGAGCGGGCTGGCACTAGGCTGCGACTCTGCTGCACACAAGGGATGTCTCGTTGCAGGCGGAAAGACTATTGCCATCGTTGCTACGGGCCTGGATATTGTGCATCCGCATGAAAACACCCCATTACAAGAAGAGATTCTCCGCAAAGATGGTCTAATCCTTTCTGAGCAGCCCCTTCATGCGAAAGCCAACCCTACACGACTCGTTGCGAGAAACAGACTCCAAGCAGCTCTCTCGGAATCTGTAGTAGTTGCAGAATGCCCTGTGCACAGCGGTACAATGCATACGGTACGCTTTGCCCAAAAATACGGCAAGGAAGTTAAGGCTGCGATTTTCCGCATTACTAATGAATATAATTCCGGCAATGCGTATATAATTGAACAAAACCTTGGAGAAGGCGTAGCATGGTACATAAAATCGCCAAATAACCGTAGAGAAGAAAAACGATAATTAGCAGACCCTACGTAAAGAAACTGAACGGTGACAGAGTCTTATTGGAGTCAGAAATAGCAGGTATGGAAAAAGAGGCGTGGCAACAGATGCAACCACTCAACCAATTGTTTGACGACGACATTTTCATACGTATGATGGCAAAGACTGTTCCGCAAATAGAACTTGCCCCTTATTTCACTACGCAAAGATTGGAGGACTTCAAGAAAGTATACGCTATAGAATCGGATTTCAATTTAGACGACTCTGTAGTATATTTGCAGTCAGGCGCGATTAACGGCAATCCATTTGTGACATATCGCGTTAAAGACATGTATTGGGAATCAAAAGAGTATGTGGGTACAAAAACCATATATTGGAAAGAAAGGGAAAAGGGACCTGACGGGAAATACCGTACAGTCGAACGGTCTGAAACACTTTATGCAAGTGTAGAGTCTCGTTGCCCTGTATATTTTGAAGATACGCGTCTTATATATGGTAATATAGCGGCACCCGATTTGGTGTTTAACAGAAAACAAAGCGGTTTGATAGACGATTTGGGTACAAGGTCTTTCAAACGCAAGATTAAGGCATTGCACAAAAAGACTCGCAAATTGCAAGATAATGACTTTGCAATTGTTGGGGACGAATCCTTTGAAGTGGCGTTTGACACAACCGACCGCAACAATAATCAGCAGTTTGCTTTGTTGTTTACGCCAATGGCGCAGGAGAGCATGATGAACTTGTTGAAAAACAGTAC
>CAVGQS010000206.1:0-2555 GCA_963631415.1 Lactococcus garvieae
AGAGCGGAAGACGGGACTCAAACCCGCGACCCTCAGCTTGGAAGGCTAATGCTCTATCAACTGAGCTACTTCCGCAAGTCCTGTGGGCAAAGATGGATTCGAACCACCGAAGGCGTAAGCCAGCAGATTTACAGTCTGCCCCATTTGGCCACTCTGGTATTTGCCCTTCATTACTTTTTCTTGAGCCTCTTGTCGGATTCGAACCAACGACCCCGAGATTACAAATCACGTGCTCTGGCCAACTGAGCTAAAGAGGCGCTTTGTCTTTTGCAGCCGCATCGGCTGTCGTCGAAACGGCTGCAAAATTAGGCATTTATTTTTAACTGCAAAAACTTTTGCGGTTTTTTTTATTTCCCGCGCTGTTTTTCTTTGTATTTGACCAGTTGCTTGGCTAAAGCATCCAGCCCAGTATCCACTGCTTCTTCAAATGTGTCGCAAATCTTCTCCGCGTATAATTCGTCGTTGGGGACGAACACCCGGATGGCTGCCTCCTTGTTCAAGGACGTTTCAGGCTTCACGACTTTCAGTACCACCTCTACCTTTCTTATTTCTTCGCAGTATTTCTCCAATTTTGAAGCTTTCTTCTGAATAAAAGCCTGCAACTGCTCGGTTGCGTCAAAATGAATCGATTGAATTCTTACTTCCATAATAATCCTCCTTTGACTTTACGCTCTAGGATGAGCTTGTTTATAAATCTTTTTTAGTTCTTCGAACGTGGTGTGCGTATAAATCTGCGTCGCGTTCAGGCTGCTGTGGCCTAACAGTTCTTTCACCGACTCCAGTTCCGCTGAATGGTTCAGCATCGTGGTGGCGAAGGTGTGCCTCAGCACGTGTGGGCTCCGCTTCTTTATCGACGTCACCTTCGAGAGGTTTTTTCTTACTATATTATATACAAGTGACCTCGTCACCGGTTGGCCGTTGGCTTTCACGAAGAAGGCTTCCGTTGTTCTTTCCGGTAGGGTTTCGTTTCTCCTCGCTTTGTAGGCGGCAATCGCTTCTTGCAATTCGTCTCCAAAGGGGATTAGTCGCTGTTTGTTTCTCTTTCCGGTTACTTTGATGTTTTTCGCCGAGAAGTCTATGTCTCCGTCCGTCAGTCCGACGAGTTCTGCCAGTCGCATGCCGGTTGAGTAGAACATGTCTATTATCAACTTGTCGCGCTGTCCCTCGAATCCTTCACCGAAGTCTGTCTTGTCCAGCAGCTCGTCCATTTCTGATTCCCTTAAGAAGTAGGGTAGGACCTTCGATCTTTTGGGACCTGTTATCGTGCTCGCAGGGTCCACTTTTACGTATCCCCTTTGAAGCAGGAAATGAAAGAACGAGCGCAGGCTGCTCAGCTTTCGGTTGACCGAACTGGATTTTCTTCCTAGACCTCCCTTCCCAGTGTCCATCAGGTGCATTACCCACCTGCGGATTACATCGGCATCCACGGATGTCCATTGTAGGTCCTGGTCCGTTTGGGTGAAGAACATCTCGAACTCGCGCAGGTCTGTTCCGTATCCCTGAATGGTGTATTCGGAATAGTTACGCTCCGTCCGGAGGTATTCTAGAAAGAGATTTATCAGCATACTACGTCACTTTTGTATTTCAGCAACGAATGTATGGAATAAATTCAATAACTCAAAGAAATTTGCGAAAATTATTATTCTTCGTTCAACTGAAGCTTCTGTACGTAGACAGCGCGTTCTTTCTTCAATCTCTTTGTAACTGACGGTTTATCAAACTGTTGTCTGCTTCTCAGCTCTTTGATAACGCCGGTTTTCTCGAATTTTCTTTTGAACTTCTTCAGCGCTTTTTCAATGTTTTCGCCTTCTTTTACTGGTACGATGATCATTTTTGTTTTTAATTAAATATGTTTGTTATACAATATCAATCTTGTCCATTTAGGGCGCAAAGTTACGGATACTTTCCTAACCGACAAAACTTTCTCGCGATTATTGAAATATTTTCTCTAGTCAGCCAATTGTTTTTTCTTGACTAGAAAAAATTATTTTTCTAGTTGACTTTATAAATTTACCCCCCCCCAAGATATGTACTATTCTCTACAGTTCCAAAAGCAATAACCTCCATAACTATCTGTTGTAGCATAAGTCAGTCCTGCGGTGATATTGCTTCCGCATGCGGCTATAGGGACAACTATGTTTGTTGTAGTCAATACATTCCCAATCATGGTTTTCTTTTTCAATGTGCCCCATGCTGAAACTGCACAATAGTATATAGGTGTAGGAGCGACATGGGTCCTACAACGAAATAACACTTCTTTATGGCCCTATTCTGTTTTAAAACATGCAGTACCATCTTCTTGTCCATCTGTTTTTATAAAACCTGATGGAAGCGCGGCTCTCGTATATTTATTTGAGTTGTCGTTAGCTTTTAATGTGCCATTTTTATAAGCCTTGGAAACAGCTTGAACATCGCACATCTCTATAGTGTCGCCATTCTCCACCGTTTTTTGGATAATTGCGTTTGTTGATGCTATTTCATCTTTTATTGTTTTGTATAGATTGGATGCGATGCCTAGTTTCAGGGCTTCTTGTTCCGAAATATCCAATCTATAC
>CAVGQS010000207.1:0-1693 GCA_963631415.1 Lactococcus garvieae
CGCTAAAACTAGTGTCAATAAACAGCAAGACTACTTTCGGCACAACCACATGGGAGTTAAAAGGCAAGGGCTATTCAAAGCAGGAAGCTGTGAAGGAAGGCTTCAGCAAACTATCGGCAAACGACGGCCAATTTGCACAATTCTTTAACGGCGTGAAGAGCAAAGTCGTCAAATATTATGAGAGCAATCGCGCATCACTCATAACGCAGGCCAAAACATTGGCCAAGCAGAGCAATTATGAAGAGGCAATGGCTGTTCTTTATGACTATCCGTCTGGCACTAATGGCTATACAGAAGTACAAAATACGCTTGGTAGTATATACCGCCAGTATCAGACTGCCAACTGCTCACAGATTGTACAACAGGCACAAGCAAGATTCGCCCAACAGGATTATGAAGGAGCTCTTGCCCTGCTGTCAGACCTCGACGCAACAAGCCCATGCGCCTCTTCAGCAAAGTCTTTAATCACACAAATTAGACAAAAGATAAACCAAGACCAGGCAAACGCCCGTGCAGATGCCATGGCTGAGAAAAAACTTGCCGCCAGCGTAGAGAAGGCAAGAATAAATGCCGTGTCAAATATTGTCTCTGCTTACTACAAAAACAGACCTCGCGTTACATACAACACATTTGTCGTAAGGCGATGGTAACAGGTCTTGGAAGTTCGCTCTCAAATAAACATCTATGTTGAAATCTTATTATTAATTTTTTATAAACATCAAACAAGCAATGAAGAACATTATCATTGCGGCCGCGATGGCTATGTTGTCATGCAGCGTGAGTTACGCACAAGACGTAACAAAACAAGTTGTCAATGTAGGAAACTTCTCCTACGCAAGCGATTTTCGTGCCGACGAGGCTGGCATTATCCGCAACAACGTGATACAAAGCCTTCAAGCTACGAAGCGTGTCATCGTGGTTGACCTCAACCAACAGGATGCCATAAAACAAGAAGCAGAGAGACGGAAGTCTGAAGCTGCCATGGGTGACAACCGCGACATAGAAGACATAACGCAGTTGAATGCCGACTTCATATTGACAGGTGTACTAAAATCCATTACTGAAACCCAAGGTCAGCAGAAGAGTTGGGACGGCAAAACATATACAGCATGGAAAGCAAATATTGAGTTTACAATCAATCTGATTGACCCTGCCACAGGTGCCACAACAAATTCTTACTCCTACACTTCATCGGCAAGCAGCACCTCAAACAGTGAGGAGGCTCGTACCAACGCCATAAACTCCTGCTCGGGCAACTTGAAGAGGTTCATCGAAGAAGCATTCCCTGTACGAGGCAAGATTCTGCAGATGGCTGAAGGCGACAACAAAAAGGCAAAGACCGTCTACATAAATCTCGGCAATGATCAAGGCATACAAAAAGGCCAGAAATTCATAGTCTATGAAGTAGTTGATATAGCTGGTGAAAAGTCAGAGAAGGAAATAGGAACTCTGACGGTCAACGAAGTTATGAGCGCCACGAGATCATTGTGCAAGGTGAACGATGGTGGTCAGGAAATATCCGCAAATCTCTCTGCAGGCAAGGAAATGACCCTTAAGTCACGTGCCACCAAAACTCTTTTTGGCATATAATAAGAAGCGCAGAAACTCTCTGCAAAATAAAAACTAAAACAGGACTGACATTTCATATGAAACGTCAGCCCTGTTTTATTGTTTAAATTATTGCTGCCCGCTA
>CAVGQS010000207.1:1703-2529 GCA_963631415.1 Lactococcus garvieae
CTACATGAAGAATATCTACCAGTATTCTGTGGACAACGGCCTGATGGACTTGCCTCCCGAGACCGTGGAAACAATGGACCTACCATTCAACCCGCACTATATACCACTGCACCACCTAGCCATCGAAGACTTCCTCACAGACGAGGACCAAAAATAAAATAAGGGCTGGATTCCTCGCTTGGAATTCAGCCCTGTTAGTTTGCGAAAGCACGAAAAAGAGACTATAAACGAATGCGGGAAAACGACATTGCTCTTACAAACCTCGCATAGCGCAGTGATTTCCAAAAACTGTCACATGTAACAAAATTTGGAATTGCTGCATTTTGCTTCTAAACAAAAAACAGTGATTTTTCAAGTTCTGCCGTCATCATGTAGCAATATTCTGCCCCAAAAAAAAAGCATCCGAGAAATTTGCCCATAACAAAAAAGAAACTATACTTGCATCGTCTACTCTCAGACTGTTATGCTTAAAAGCATGAACAGCGGTTATTGCGATAGCAGAAATTAACTTAATGGTCGCGGGAGAAGGCACTACTTAACGTTAAAGCGTCATCGATGCTTTGTCTATTGGACCATTCTGAACGTAGGAAATTCAAAGGTGTGTCAATGGCAATGTCTGAAGTGGCTGCTACGGGTATGGAACAGCTGTATCCCGGGGTGTGTAGCGAGGATTTGCAAATCCTCATGCACACTTTTTCCCGGAGGTACGTGCAGATACCAACGTGGGCAGACACTCTACTCGTCACACACAAGGGCTTCCTACGGCCCAGAACGGAAGGCGAGTGGAGATGGAAGCCCACGTTTTTCGTTTGGTAGTATATAGAGT
>CAVGQS010000208.1:0-2502 GCA_963631415.1 Lactococcus garvieae
ATATTGACGAACTTGTTGTAAAAGACAAAAACGGGATGCCTTACATTCCCGGTAAGACGTTGAAGGGCTTGATAAGAGAGGCGGCAGAAAATTATGTGGAGCTAAGTGGCAATAAAGAGGGGGAAGAACTGATTCTCACCACGTTCGGCCATGAGTTGTTTAGCGAAAGCATTCTTGCCGGTTGTGCACATTTCGGGAATGCCGTATTGTGCGAAAAGGAATATTCTGCAATAGTTGGAAACAATGCTCAAAAATATCTGTACAACAAGGTTACAACAACAGCAATTGGCAACGATGGAATAGCCAAAGACCATAGCTTGCGTAGTATTGAGGTCGTAATTCCATGTACATTGCATGCTGCGATAACAGATGTTCCGCAAGAGATGAGAAACGTTATAATTAATTGTTTTGGTTTAATAAAACGTCTTGGACAGAAGCGAAACCGCGGACTCGGACGTTGTGACATCAAAGAGGAGGCATGATATGAAACGTATACAATTTAAATGTACTTTACTGTCAGACGTGATCATCAATCAAAAGACTGCGACAGAGGGGGGCAGCAGTGCCACACTTGATTTTTTGCCAGGAAATGTGTTTCTGGGAATTGTGGCTTCACATTATAAGGACTTTGGGGATGACGCGCTTGAGGTGTTCCATAGTGGCAATGTCAGGTTTGGCGACGCCCACCCTGTGAGCAACGGTCAAGATGGAATACGCACTCTGCATGTGCCCGCTTCTTTCTACCACCCGAAAAACACAGCGGTAACGTCTGAGTGCTGCATACATCATTTGTACAAGCGTTCTTCCGACCACACGAATGCGGGCAAGCCCCAACAGCTAAAACAGTGCAGGCATGGTTATTACGCATTCAACAACGACAAAGGATATCCTGCTATGTTGGAAAAGTCGTTTGCGATAAAATCGGCATACGACTTCAAGTATCGTCGTGCACTTGACAATAATATGTATGGTTATGAATCGATAGACTCTGGTGCCTGTTTCTTGTTTGATGTCGAAGTTGAAAATGAAGCCCTGGTTTCACAAATCAAAGATTGTATTTCAGGCACGCATCACATCGGCCGTTCACGCAGCGCACAATATGGCACCGTGGAGATACGTGAAACTGAATACAAAGAGATTCCCTCCCGTCAGCAGGGTGAAAAAGTTGAATATGTCACAGTGTATGCTGACGGCCGACTAATATTTCTAGATAAAAACGATGAGCCCACATTCCAGCCACAGGCAAGTGATTTGGGTATTGCCGACGGAGAAATAGACTGGAAACTTTCTCAAATCCGCACGTTCAGCTACGCGCCATGGAACAACAAGCGTTCCACTCGCGATACGGAAAGATGCGGCATTGAGAAAGGAAGCGTTTTTGTCGTGCGCGTTAATCAAAAGCAGGAATACGAATCAAGATATGTGGGAGAGTATAACAACGAAGGATTCGGAAAAGTAATTTACAATCCCGCTTTCCTTGAGTCTTGTGGCAACAACGGAACAGCGAAGTGCCAGCTGCAAGAATACGCCAGTGACAAAGCAATATGCTCGGAGGGCGCTCCCTGTTTAGGAGGGACAATGCTTCTAGATTATATCAACAAAAGAAGACAAAAGCATGCTGCCGACCGTCTTATATACGAAGAGGTCAACAACTTTGTTGAGAAAAACTCCAGAAGATTCGCTGGCAGCACATTCGCGTCTCAATGGGGGGCGATAAGAAACATTGCAATGCGAAAGACCACATATGATAAAATCGTGTGCGAGTTGTATGGAGAAAAAGCGGAAACAAAACCAAACAAGGGCTACCTTAAGCATGGAGTAGCGGAGCCACGATGGAAAACAAATAGGAGAGCCGACGTTTTACGTGCTTTCATAGATGATGTTCATTCTAAAGAAAAAGAACAAAATTTGGGAGACATCACAGCAAGAGCATTGGTAAATCTTTCGTCCGAAATGGCAAAACACTCAAAAGCATAAAACCATGGAACATAGTGAAGTTATTTATAAATATCGTCAGATAGCCCGCATAGAGGTCGAAGCGCAAAGTCCGATTGCTATAGGGACAGGCAAGAGTGATATTTTGACCGACAGTCCTGTTGCAAAAGACATCAATGATTTGCCGTATATTCCAGCGACATCAATTGCTGGAATATTGCGCCACGCACTCAACTTTGATGATAACGAAGAAAACGTCTTTGGGTTTCAAGACGGGCAAGGCGGTAAAGGCTCAGAAATAGTATTTTCAGATGCAGTGATGATCGGCGCAGACGGGAAAGCTGTTGACGGAATTTCTGATATTGATTGGGATAATGAATTCTATCGCGCATTCAAAAGGCTGCCTATACGCCAGCACGTGTGTATTGACGACAAGGGCACCGCTAAAGATGGAGGTAAGTTCGACAACGAAATAGTCTACAAAGGAACCAGATTCGTATTTGAAATAGAACTGTACTCGATATCAATTCGTGATACGTTCCACGAAGTGTTGTCAAAACTATACGA
>CAVGQS010000209.1:0-2470 GCA_963631415.1 Lactococcus garvieae
CATCACCACCGTCAGTCTTGTCTTCAATGGTAAACGGCGGAATTAGGCTCTTGTTAAGCACGTTTAGCTTAGATGCGATAATTTCTATGTCGCCAGTCCCGATCTTGGGGTTCTTGTTGTATCTCTCGTTGACAGTGCCACTCACTTGAACAACGAATTCGCGTCCCAGCTTGTTAGCTTCGTCGCAGAGGGACTTGTCTACTTCTTCATTAAATACTATTTGTGTGATTCCGTAGCGGTCGCGAACATCCACAAATGTCATGCCTCCCATCTTGCGGGTTTTTTGCACCCACCCCGACAAGGTTACTTCACTTCCGACATCAGAAATGCGTAGTTCGCCGCAAGTTTTTGTCCTGTACATAATTGCTTTGTTAAGTGTTATTTATCTTTCTTGATATAATCAACTACCCACTGACCGACTTCGGTTGTTCCAAACTTTCCACCTTCAGCAACCTGAATCTCCGGCGTGCGGACATTCGCTTCTAGTGAGGCGTCAACAGCCCGCCTTATGAGTTTTCCTTCCTCCATCAAGTTGAAATATTCAAACAGCATTGCTACAGACAATATTTGAGCAAGCGGATTGGCAATGTTTAGACCCTTTGCCTGCGGCCATGATCCGTGTATTGGCTCAAAAACTGGAGTTCCTGTTCCTATGGATGCAGACGGGAGCAATCCCATGCTGCCTGAAATGCATGATCCCTCGTCAGTAAGTATATCGCCAAACGTGTTTTCTGTTACCATCACATCGAAAAATTTTGGCTCCTGGATCATACGCATGGCAGCATTATCTACATACATATAGTCGGTAGTCACCGTTGGATATTCCTTTGACATTTCCTGCGCAGCTTTTCGCCACAGGCGCGATGACGCAAGCACATTTGCCTTATCTACTATCGTAAGATGGCGCTTGCGCCTTAACGCATAGCCATAAGCTACCTTGAGGATTCGCTCCACTTCCATTCGAGTATACTTGTTCGTATCATATGCAACGTCGTCGCCCTCTAGCTTTTCTCCAAAATACATTCCGCCAGTAAGCTCGCGTATGCAAATGAAATCAGCCCCTTTGACCAAATCATCCTTCAAAGGAGACTTGTGAACCAGACAGTCAAACGTCTGAACTGGTCTGATATTTGCGAACAAACCCAGTTGCTTCCTCATTGCGAGCAGTCCTTGTTCGGGACGAACCTTTGCGGAAGGGTCGTTGTCGTACTTGGGGTCTCCCACAGATGAGAACAATACAGCATCTGAATTTTTACAAACATTAAAGGTCTCCTCAGGAAAGGGATCGCCTACAGCTTCTATTGCTGCCGCACCAACAAGTGCGTTTTCAGTTTCTATTTCGTGATTGAATTTTTCCGCAACGGCATTCAGCACACTCACTCCTTGAACAGAAATTTCAGGACCTATACCGTCACCCGGTAAAACTGCGATTCTAAGTTTCATATTTATAGTGTTTAGTTGTTTTGTTCTGTTTACTTGATTTCAGCAAGCCAACTCTACGATGGTAATTCCCGCGCCTCCAAATTGGACGTGCTCATCACGGCACGAAATGACCGCTGGCACAGTCTTAAGGTATTGTCTAATCGTTTGTCTCAAATAGCCAGTGCCAGTCCCATGTAGAATACTTAGTCTGCTTGCGCCACACTGTATGGCGTCTTCAACAAAGTACATTACAGTTTCTAATGCTTCTTGGCCACTCATGCCACGGACATCTATATCGGGTTTGAACTGCAAACGTTTCTCTCGCATGGAGTCGCGTGTTTGTTTGCCAATAAAATTTACTGGTGTGTAGACGTTTTGGAATTCAGCCTCGTTCGCCAATTCAAGCTTTTGCAACTTAATCGTTATTTTCAACACTCCGGTCTGCACGAGAGCCGAGTTGCCGTTAATTTTCACGACTTTGCCCGCAGTAGAAGTTCCAGCTATTTTCACAAAATCGCCTGGTTTAATTGTTGAGGAAGGCGATAACCCAATATTGCTTGCTACGGCATTGTGTTTAGGAGCAGACTGCGTATTCTTGCGTTCTTCGCGCTTCATGCGCCGTTGACGTATTTGCTCGATTTTCTTGTCAATGCTATCATCCGTTTGACCATCACCTTCAAGGACATGAGACTTAAATTCATTAAGTTCGTTGCGCAACCGTCTTGTTTCCTCTTTGTCAGCCTGAGCCTCCTTGATTGAACGAATAGTGTTTTCTATGACTGCATTGCTTTTCTTAAACAAAAGTTCTGCCTTGTCCTTCACTTCTGTCATATACTTCTTGCGGTCAATGTCCAACGTTGCAATTCTCCGTTCATAAGTTTCTACCATCTGCTGTAGACTACGTTCTTTTTGGTGTACGCTCTGGCGTTTGTTCTCCCAATAACGCTTATCTCTGACAATGTCCTGCAGATACTTGTCGCTTTTAATGTAGTCATCACCAACAATTTTCATGGCTTCATCGATTACTTGTGTTGGCAAGCCTATACTG
>CAVGQS010000210.1:0-2461 GCA_963631415.1 Lactococcus garvieae
AGACAGAGGAGACCTATAGAAAGGCCTTGACTGCAGTTACTGCGTCATAGATGACAGGAAGGCAAAAATGTGGCAAAATAATGAAACTAGCTTCATGGGGCATCGAAACTAGTTTCAAGTGCCAATGAAGCTAGTTTCAAGTGCCAATGAAGCTAGTTTCAAGTGCCAATGAAGCTAGTTTCATGTCATATCCTGATTTCGCTTGTCAGATTCCTTGTTATACTACTTAATTCCTTGTCAACTTATGCAACCTTATACTAAATGGCTTGTCAGCGTTACTCAACCCATGAGTTTTTGCTTGTCACACCATGGTGCAAAGCTGGGCAATGCTTGAACGAGCCTTGTTTTCGGCAAAGTCCGGCTGGGCTCAATGCCCAGCTAGACTTTAGGTGGTGCTGGTATAAAGCCGTCACTCACCTTGTTTTCGGCGTTACAAAGATAGTGCATCTTGTTTATACATGCAATTTTCCGACAGTCTTTTTGTTCCAAAGTTTTTTCCCGGGCATCTCCTTGCCGGTATATACATCCATCGGTTTTTTCATTCCAAGGCTCAGGTGAGGCCTTTCCCAATTGAAGAAATCGATGGCAGTACCTATTTCCGTTTTCGCCTCTGCATAGTCACAGTACATTTCCTTCAGATAAATATTCTCTGTCTTGAGAATGCCGTTTTGTCTTTCTGCCAAAGCGTTGTCGGTTGGATTGTAACGTTCTGTCATACTGATACGAATATGGTGTTCCATGAGCGTACCTACATATTGATAACTGGCATATTGGGAGCCTCTGTCGGAGTGGTGTATTGTACCGCAAAGATTGCCTCCATTAGCAGTACGTATGGCCATTTCCAAAGCATCTACCGTATGGTTACACTCCATCGTTTCGGACAGAGCCCATCCAATGATGGCATGTGAATACATGTCAGAAACAAGATGCAGATACAGTACATCTCCAGCTATCCATATATAGGTTATGTCAGAAACCCAAACCTGATTAACATTCTGAGGCTCAATCCCTATGATGAGATTCGGGTATTTCCTGTACGGATGGTTGGAGTCCGTTGTCCGCCGGCGCTTGACCTTGGGTAATGTCAAACCTTCTGACGACAAGAATTTAAGGAACGAATCTCGGCCACGGGTAATCTCTTCACCAAGTTCTTCCTTCAGTATGGTATGTAACTTCAACCCGCCAAGGCGCGGCCAACGCCAGCGGTAGTATGACACACTGTCCAGTAACAACTTGCGGCGCTGACGCTCTGAGATTATACGATGACGACTGGCGTAATACCACTGGCGACGCTTGCCAAACAGCCCGCAGAGGAACTCGATACTTCTATCTGGATATTCCTCATGCAGCGCCTCTACTGTTTGGCACCACCTTTTTTTAATATGGAGATTCCTTCCTCTGTTTCTGCAATCTCTATCATTTTCTCGAAAGCGCGACTGCGCATTTTCTCTAGAGCCAGTGCCCGTTCCAGTGCTGTTATGCGGTCCCTGAGCCGCTCTTCTTCTGTCTTCTCTGGAGTCGTTTTGTCCATTTGACACTTTTCTATTATCTCTGCCGGCAAAGATAACGCTTTTGAGTCAATTGGACAATTTTCTTTCCAACGTTGGAGATTGCTGATGTTTAGTTGCCACCTGCGTGCAACAGAATACATACTCTCGCCACTTGAATACAAATCACGAAGTACTTCAAGCTTGAATACTTCCGTGTAAACATTCTTTTTCCTTTTCTGTGTCATGTTTCTTTAGTTAATTCTGAGTGGAAAACATGACAAGTAAAATCCGTATAAGACATCATTTTAAATCATATCTATTTGCCTCGTAGCCTGCACATCCAGTAGGTGAGCAAGATGCGTGGGAGTAGTCTTGCTTTTTCGGAGAAGCTGTCCACTTCATTGATGACCTTTATGTTGTCAAGTAACCCCTTGGAACGCTGGGTGTTGGATATTCCTGTAGTGTCAAATATGGCTATAACAATGTTTGTCTGCCGGAACTTTTTGCCGGCAAGGTAGAGTTGCTTTGCCTGTTTGAAATCTGCAGAGAAGCGGTGCCGGATGTCAAAAGGAAATTCCCTCAGGCAACTGGTGCGGATGAACGCCGCCTGATGGCAGTAGAACATCTTGTGGCAGTTGCGTGGCGAGAGCGACCGTTTTAGTTTGCCGTCCTTGGTTATGTCGCCATAGATGACGTCTGCATCAAGAAAATCTTCTGTGGCACGGCTTATGCTAGAGGAATCTGCAAAGCAGTCACCAGCATTCATGAATATGCAGTAATCGCCTGTGGTCATTGTAACTCCCTTGTTCATAGCGTCATAGATGCCGTTGTCGGGTTCGCTTACCCAGCGGTCAATCTTGCCTTCATATTCCCTCAACATTGATGGAGTGTCGTCAGTCGAGCCCCCGTCGATGATGATGTATTCCACATTTTTGTAGTCCTGCATTATGACGCTGTGCATGGTCTTTTCC
>CAVGQS010000211.1:0-2439 GCA_963631415.1 Lactococcus garvieae
CTGTGACACCTTGTAAAAACGCTGCGGC
This sequence comes from Lactococcus garvieae, assembly GCA_963631415.1. GTDB lineage: Bacteria > Bacteroidota > Bacteroidia > Bacteroidales > Bacteroidaceae > UBA6382. The sequence goes on from CAVGQS010000211.1 coordinate 29, forward strand.
AGTTCCTCGGGGAAGTCAATCTTAATTTGTATCCAATCAGCCTCTTTTTGAAATCCAAGAGCCTCCATGTGGGACTTGTAGTAGGGGTAATTGTATATGGTGGTTATAGATCCCTTTAAATTGTAGTCTCCAATGAGCATGCCTTCTTTGTCGTAATCGGTAAAGCCCATAGGCCCTTGTATGGTGGTCATTCCCAGACTTTTTCCCCATTGTGCGACAGCTCCCACCAACGCTTTGCTGACTTCTAGGTCGTCAATAAAATCTATGTATCCAAACCTTACGTATTTGGTATGCCAAATGGTGTTGGCGCGCGGGTTTATTATACCTATAATCCTGCCCGCAAGTTTGTCGTCCTTGTATGCTAGGAAAACTATGTGTTGGCAAAATTTCAAAGCGGGATTTTTGTTGGGGTTAAGCATATTCAGCACGTCTTGCTTAAAGTCCGGCACATACTGCGGGCAATTTTTGTACAAGGCGTTGGGGAATTCTATGAACTTGTCGAGTTCTCCTTTGCTCTTAACCTCTTTGATTTGTATCATAAAAGCAGCTATTCTGAAAAAGTTTTACTGATGGCGCGAATAAATTCGCTTTTATACAAAGGTAGCAAAAACTTTGTATAAAAGTCTTGACGCTAGCAAATATTGTTTCTAACTGTTCTCAAGAGGCCCAACAAACCTATTCCCCTATTCCGAGCTGTTGATTGGGTTTCAAAAAATGTTTGCCTCTGACTGCCAAGTTGAGTTTCATCAGCAAAGTTTGGTAAGTTGTATCATCTGACCCCTTTACCATGCGCAGGAAATTTAGTTTGCCTCTAACCATATTGACTTCGCGTAAGGAGGGCTTTTCTGTCAGCCTTATATGGTGAATCAGAACTCGTAGATTCTTGACGTATTTGCGGCTGACGTTAAGTTTTCCGGTGACGGTAAGCCCTGTCACTTCTTGTCTGGTACCGCGCTTCTGTAGTCTCGTCTTTTTAGAATTGACTACAAAGTGACAATCCTCAATGATATGGTACAATTCCTCCATGAATTCCCCTCCAGCGTGATATACGTTATGATTGCTGCTGAAAGTGATATCATCTGCGTATCGGGTGTAGTAGAGGTGAAAGCGTCTTGCAAGTCCTGAGAGTCGACTGTCAAGCGTCATCGCACAGATGTTAGATATGACGGGCGATGTTGGAGCTCCTTGTGGCACGATGTTTTTTTTACTACTTCAAGGTTAAGAATGTAATTGTGATTAAGATGTTGGCTTGCATTGTCAACAATGGAACGTTGAGCGATGAAAGCCGTCGCTTCGGGAGTTGGTGTATAAAGTTGCGAGAGAAGGAAGGCCAGGGTGGACATTATGTCCTTGAGTTCTCCGTAGGGAGCAGTGATGGTTCTTGCACCTCCGGATTTCTTTGGAATGCGGAACTTCCTATATGATGTTTTTCTTACCCGAACTTCGGTATAATGTTTCAGCACAGAAACAGAAAGAGGATTGCCTATGGCAAGGCCAGAGACGTAGGGGCCAATCTTGTTTGTGGACTCGCACAAGTCTTCAATAGATTGGTGTTTAATATTCGTCCTCAGTTCTTCCCGTAGACTTTGGTTCATTAGTTCTGGTATTTGAAAGGTAAATAACGTCCAGTGAGCGCCGGCACAACTTCCAAAAATGGATTCAAGTTTGTGAGCGTGAGCGTAAATCCTTTGGCTTGGTAAGTCGAGGGCTCGCCAGAGGCCGAGGCTTACTACACTAACGGATAAGCGAATGCGAGCAAAGCGCAGAATCCAGTAGTGAACATTGTTGTTGGCCAATACGAGATTGCCAACATCTGCCGATAACAGCAGACGATATGAGAGCTATACTCTCAAAATCAAGTGTGTTGGTTTTATGCTCACCGGACGTATTCATCTGATTGTTTCGTGTTATTTTCGCAAAGATAAAGGTTTTTGTTGTACAGACGTTAATTGTTGGCAAAAATATTGTTTTTCCTCGCTTAACCCAACTTTGACCAACTAATCTTGTGTTTGTTTCAGTGTCAGCAATTTAGCGATTATGGTTTGCGTTACTGTGTACTACAGATTTTGCCTAGCCTAATTTTTCTGAATGGCATTCTCTTATATGGCACAAAGATAATACTTTATGCCGAATCTTCTGTGTACTACAAACGCACTTTTTCCGGATTTTTCTATTGAGTATCAGGTGTTTACATCAAAATACACCTCGAAAATTTATTAAAATTTGTTGGTTGGGGTCAAAGTTGGGGTGATTGTTTGCGAAAAAATCTTTCGCAGTAAATTGCGAGATTTTGCAGACTTGCGTTCTGACGGTATAGAAACAAAAAAAGGACGCCTAGAAAGCGTCCTTTTCTTGATGAGCCTCTTGTCGGATTCGAACCAACGACCCCGAGATTACAAATCACGTGCTCT
>CAVGQS010000212.1:0-2343 GCA_963631415.1 Lactococcus garvieae
CACATCATCTACAGACTCAACAAGCAACCGAAGAAGAAATAACAGCGGACGGCTCTGACTGCAAGTCCATTATGCAGCAAAAAATGAGTATTATACGCTTCGGGAGTTTTTCGGCAGTTTTTTTGCGCATAATTTCAGCGCTTTATAATATCTTTTCATTACATTTGCCACAAATAAGGATTCTGCTATAGTACAACCTTATGAAATACAGTCGGTTTAACATTGCCATTCCTTCGGGATCAAAGGTTTTTGTCAACAATTCAAAAACCGACTATTTCGTGCAAGTAGAACAACAATTGGCAGACCTGTTCAACCAATGTGAAACCGACCCGGAACAGCTGCACTGCAAAGCACCTGATTTCTACAACCACTTGCTCGAACACGGCTTCATCGTTAGTGACGATACAGATGAGACATCGGAGATTATACACAAATGGGAAGAAGAGGACAACAGCCAAACGGTAATGCACATTACCGTTAATCCCACTCTGAACTGCAATCTCCGCTGCTGGTACTGCTACGAAGAACACAATGCCAATACCTTGATGACGGAAGACACAATAACGTCTGTCCTCAATCTGTTCAAGCAGTCCTTTGCACAAGACCGCTACAAGGAGTACCAGTTGTCATTCTTTGGAGGAGAGCCGCTGATGTGTTTCAACAACGTGGTCAAGCCTCTGCTAAACCAATTGTCGCAGATAAAACCCGCATTAAAACAGGTTTCATTGCATTTCACGACGAACTCCACGCTGCTGAGCGACGGGATGCTTGATTTTCTGAAACCATGGGCGCCAAGTTTCCAGATAACCATTGACGGCAATGAGTTTATACACAACATGGTCAAAACCATTGCAAACCGTTCCGCCTACAATGTCGCACTGACAAACATACGGAAAATTTTAAGCAACGGGCTTAAAGTGGGCATCCGGTTAAACTATACTGCCAAAACACTAAAGACATTTATTGACGTGCTGTCTGACATCAAGTCATTTACAGACGACGAAAAGAATTTCTGCAACATCTCCTTCCACAGGATTTGGCAGGACAACAAAGTTCCTGACACTGAACTTGATGCGCAGCTTAACGAGTTGGAGAACCATTTCAGAGAAGCTGGTTTTTACGTCATCAGCCACTCATCCAATGTTACTGGCCGCTGCTATGCAGACAAACCTAACAACATAACCATCAACTATGACGGAAGCATCTATATGTGTACCGCCAGAGAGTTTAATGCCGAAAACAGCGAGGGAATACTCAACCCTGACGGCACAATAGTGCGCAATGAGCGTTACAACAAAAGGATGGCAATACGTTTAGGCAACCCGCAGTGTCAACATTGCATCATATATCCGTTGTGTCACGGAGGCTGCAGCCAGCATAAGCTTGAGAGCAACATCACTGACGGATGTTACAAAGGATACACGGAGCAAGACAAAATTGATTTTGCAACTAAAAGAATAAGGGATATAATAAACGAACATAATACGACAATTTAATTTACCCACTTCTAAATCATAAAAATATGAAAAAGTTCAAACAAAATCCTCTACTTAATGTAGAGTTGAAAGCAACTCCGCTGACACAGGACGCAGAAGGAAAGTTGTTAGGCGGCTTTGTGGGCATGCAGGGAGCTAAAGCTCCCATAGGAAAGAACGAACCATGCTATAATGAAGGTTGTACAAACGCACCATGCACAAATGATGGATGCCAAAACCACATTTGTATAAATAAATGGTGTACAATTGTCACAACAGCCACTCAGACTCCTACGAGCACTGATACAACAACTTCAACTTACACCGCAGGGCAGCTTTTCTTTTAATTTAACTGAAGTTTCCATCTGCCATACCTTTAAATTCATTAAAAGGGTGGCAGATTCTTGTTTTTTCGTTTCACTATAAGTTTCAAGTGACATGAAACATAAGCGCTTGTTGAATACAAATCGCCAAGGCATGACGTATCTACGTACCTTTTTTGTTGCCGCCGCCCTTTTCTCATTTTCTGTCTATTGCTTCGCTCAAGAAAAAACAGAGCCTGATTTGCAAATTTGGGGACATTTAGTAGAAAGCATCACATACAAGCCTGTGTCTGACGCTACTTTCACGGTAATGACTTCTGACAGTGTGGTTGTTTTTTCTGATATTACAGGTTCTGGAGACTTTAATGGACTACCGCGCGCTTTTGCTCTCTTCAGTCTTAACAAGGCAGGAAGGTATATTCTAAAGTTTGAAAAGGATGGCTACGAAACAACATATAACAATTACGAGATAAAGAAAATTTACAAAAACCAGAAACGAATCATTTTGGACAAGACCTTTTTCATTAAACGTCTTAGCAAAAGCA
>CAVGQS010000213.1:0-2317 GCA_963631415.1 Lactococcus garvieae
GCAAGAAAATGGTGGAGTATGCTTTGGCTGGCATGGACAACCAACTTTTTGTCTCTACCTACATGCTCCAGTTGCCTGATAAGGATACCTTGGAAGAGTTCTTGCTGAAACAGCTTGAAGATACTGGCGAAGTATGACCTACTAACAAGTATTGGTAACCATAATAGTCGCAGATTTCCGAGATGCGTCCCTCAAGCAAGCTGTAATAGGAGGAGCACTTGCGTCCAGTGCGCAACGCAAAGGGGAAAACGCATGAATAGATGTCAACTTAGGAGGAGCTTTTCCATGAACTGAATGTCGGCGGCAGAAGGGAAAGCCAAATGCGCCCACGCAAGCGAGCGGCTCGGTGCTGTGCAGGAAATAAAACGATATACCTCACCAAGAAACAAAAAAATAGCCATTCGCACAAGTTGCGAATGGCTATTTTCAATAGGTCGTTTCGGAAGATGAACCAACCTGTCCCTTCTGGAATTATCAGGCTATGCCCTGCGCCAAATTCATTGAAATGTGCGCCTTTGCGCAAGAGCAAGAGAAGGAATGAAACGTCTGAAGCACCACAAAAACACCGAATGATTTGCCACAAAAACACCGAACGATTTACCACAAAAACACCGAACGATTTACCACAAAAACACCGAATGATTTACCACAAAAACACCGATTCGTTTTGAGAAACGAAAAAAAACATATACCTTTGTGCCCATAAAACAACCAAGATATGAAGTATTTACCTAGGATAGCAGACGAAGTGCTGCGTCAGAGGCTTGCGGCTTTTGGTGCGGTGCTGATAGAAGGTCCGAAATGGACGGGCAAGACCACGACGGCACAGCAGCAGGCCAAGAGTGTATTGCGGCTACAGGACCCGGATCGCAGGGAAGAAAATCTCACCACGGCCGCGACGATGCCCTCACTGCTGTTAAAGGGCAAGCAGCCGCGTCTGATAGACGAGTGGCAGGACGCTCCGGTGTTGTGGGATGCCGTGCGTATCGCCGTAGACGACTCTGGTGGCACGCCTGGCCAGTACATCCTGACGGGGAGCAACACCATCGACCGCAATCAGATATATCATTCGGGCACAGGGCGCATATCACGAATGAAGATGTGCCCGATGAGTCTTTGGGAGTCAGGCGATTCGTCGGGAGCGGTGTCGCTCAAAGCTTTGTTTGATGAGCCGGACTATGATATAGATGGAGCGACTAGTCCGTTGGACATACCTGGGCTTATCCGGGTGGCTTGCCGTGGCGGATGGCCTGCAGCCCTTCAGATGTCCAACAAGTCTGGTATGCTGGTTGCGAGGGACTACGTTGACAGCGTATGCGAGGTAGACGTCTCGTCTGTCGAGCGGAGGCAGCGAAATCCGAAGGTAGCGCGTCTGATACTGCGTTCGTATGCCCGCAACATCAGCACTATTGCAAAGAAAACGAGTCTTCTGGCAGATGTCACCTCTTCTGGCGATGTCACTCTGTCGATTGACACTTTCGACGAATATGTTAATGCGCTGGAGAAACTCTTTGTCATACAGGATATCGATGCCTGGTGTCCTGCCATCAGAAGCAAGACTGCTGTGCGCAGTATGTCCAAGAGGGGATTCTGCGACCCCTCGATAGCTGTGGCAGCGCTGGGCGTGGATGCAGAGGGTCTGGAGACGCAACTGCGCACTTTCGGATTTATCTTTGAGCAGATGTGTGCACGCGACCTTCGTGCCTACACTCCGGGTTTCGGCAGCCACCTCTCTTACTATCGCGACCGCTATGGACTGGAGGCCGACCTAGTGCTTCATCTCGACGACGGACGTTATGCCCTCATAGAATGTAAGTTGGGAAGCCGTGAGATAGACGACGGAGCCCGTCATCTGCTGGAAATTAAGCGCCTGGTACAAGAGCATAACCAGTCTGAGCCGCAAGTTCCCCTGCGCATACCGGACCTGCTTATCGTCCTCACTGGCGGCAGCATGGCCTACACCCGTCCTGATGGTGTCAAGGTCATTCCATTGGCTTGCTTGAAAGATTAGGACAATGCGACACAAGTGAAAGAGGTTCGCAAGAGCACTTATATGCATCAGTTTGAATGATAAATGGCTATAGGTCGCCTATGCCGGTTAAACAAAAAGCGCCATTCGCAATCGCGAATGGCGCTTTTTAGTGGGTATGTTTCGGAAATTGAGTCAACCCATCACTTCAGGAATTACTGGGCTATGCCTTGCTCTTTACACGCTTTTGTCAAGCATTTCATAAAGCACTTGTATTCCGTTTTGGTAATGTCGATTTTTCCGCTACACTTTGCATTGTTTTGCTGAGTCTATCTTGCGTATTTATAG
>CAVGQS010000214.1:0-2244 GCA_963631415.1 Lactococcus garvieae
AGATGATGTAGCCGTCGTCGGGCACTTCTGTCTCGGCAAACGAGCCCACGAGCTGTCCTCCGTCTGCCTGTGTACCGTCGGCAGGTGTTTCTTCTACTGTCACGGCGCTTGCGGAGATGTTCATGCCGCTTGCAGAATAAACGAGCACCGGAGTGCCGGCTGCTATCTTGTCCTTCAGTTTGGTTAGCGTAATCATATCAGCGCTCACGCTTTTCAATGCATAGAACTCGCAGCCTGTTACGCTCTCTGCTTCCACTTCGAACGGCAAGCAGAGCGTTCCCCAGTTGCTTGACGTAGTGCGCGAGTAAGTGGCGTTGGCTGCAGTGAACGGAGCCCGGGTCATGAAATCCTTTCCGTCCTCCAGCGCAAGATTGTCCACGCCGAGAGTCTTGCCGTACAATTCGTGCTGTGTGTCGCCCACCTTATAATATGTCTTGAAGTAGCCGGTATTGTAGTTTGCCATGTTGCCGTTCGTATTGTCTGAGCTAAACGCCACCGCGCCGACCAGATTGTTGCAGTCTTCGAACATGTAGCTTTGGTACGAGGTGTTGGCAAGGTCAAACTTGTCGCTGGCATAAATAGTGGTCAGGGCGCCGCAAGAACTGAACATGTTGTTTGTGTTCTTTAGGTTAGCCGTGCTGAAACTGGACAAGTCGAGGCTTTTCAGCGATGAGCACTTCATAAACATGCCGTTCATGCTCGCAACGTTGGCCGTGTTGAAACTTGACACATCAAGGCTCTCCAGTGCCGAGCACGCTTCAAACATGCTGTTCATGCTTGTCACGCTGGCAGTGTTGAAGCCTGACAGCTTAAGGTCTTTCAGCTTGGTGTCGTTGGCGAACATGTAATTCATGTTCGTCACATTAGCCGTGTTGAAAGTGGACAAATCGAGGGCGTCCAATTCAGTGCAAGAGTAGAACATGCTGTACATGTTCGTTACTTTCTCTGTGTTGAGATATTTCAGCCCCGTGATCTTCGTCAGAGAATGCTGTGCGTTAAACCATTCGCAGCACGACGTAGGCCGCGCCTCGCTGAACGAGGGGTCATATGGTTTCGCCGCTCCAGTCAGCTCCGTCGCTTCCCTCATTAAGCGCATATACGGTCACTGTTTCGCCAACGCTCGTTTTCTTGCCATACTTGAAGATGAGCGTATTGGTGCTGCTGTCAAACTCCGCCCATGCCTCTTTCTTGCTGAAGTAGCCGTCGGTGGTTGCCATGGCGGCGCCTACCTTGGTTGCGTCGTACGGCTTGGCGCCTGACAGAGATATGCAAGCGCTGAACATGAGGTCAGAGCTCTCAACATTGCTGACGTTAAACTCGTCGCTGACATAGATAGTGTTCAAGTTGCTGCAACTGGCAAACATAGACCCGGTTTTTGTCACTTTGGCGGTGTTGAAAGCAGACAAGTCCAGAATGGTGAGGGTTTTGCAGCCTTCAAACATATAGTCCATCCTTGTCACGCTGGCGGTGTTGAAACTTGACACGTCGAGGCTCTCCAGTGACGAGCACGCTTCAAACATGCTGCTCATGTTCGTCACGCTGGCAGTGTTGAAGCTGGACAACTCAATACTTTTCAGCGCGCTGCACCCCGAGAACATGTTTCTCATGCTTTTTACATTAGCAGTGTTGAAGCCCGACAAATTGAGGGCACCCTGAAGAGAAGAGCACTCGCTGAACATGTACCCCATGTCTGCAACGTCTTCCGTGTTCAGGTTTTCCAAGCCACTGATGCTTGTCAGAGCGCTTTGGCCGCCAAACCAACTGAAGCATGTAGTAGGCCGCGCATCGCTAAACGATTTTTCAAACACCACAGCCGAGCAGGCGTCGTTGTACCACCCCGGAGCGCTTTCTCCTGTGTTAAGGTCATACACCGTCGCGGTGCTGTTGCTCGGCTTCTGTGCTCCGCACTTGAAGGTAAGGGTCTTGGTGTTGCTGTCAAATTCAGCCCACGCCACGTCGGCTTTGGCATTGCTCGGCAGCAGCAAGAGCGCTGCCAGTGTTAGCATCATTGTGAGGGCGCAGGACACGCGCTCGCCCCCTCCAAGGGATAAAATCCCCGATTTCTTTTGACTGGTCATTATGTTCCTCTGTTTAAAAATCGTGCAAAATTACGAAGATATGACCACATTGTCCTAAACAAGTTTGAAAACATTGCTGTCCGCCAAAAACCTCTAACATCCGAACCGCTTAACCTCCTGCCCCAAAAGCCCTTTTCGTTAAAATTCGCGCAATTTGTGTGCGCCT
>CAVGQS010000215.1:0-2189 GCA_963631415.1 Lactococcus garvieae
CATTAAACGTCTTAGCAAAAGCCAGACCTTGAAAGGGGTGACAGTAAAGGCCACCAAGATAAAATTTTACACTCGCGGCGATACCCTTGTCTACAATGCCGATGCCTTTGAATTGGAGGAAGGATCCATGCTCGACGCTTTGATACAGCAGTTGCCGGATGCCGAAATCAAAAAAGGCGGCGAAATATATGTCCGCGGCAGAAGGGTTGACGAACTGTTGCTCAATGGACGGGATTTCTTCAACGGAGACCGCAATATCATTCTTGAGAATCTGCCGTCATACATGGTTAATCAAGTAAAAGTCTACGAAAGGGAAGACGAAATCCTAAAAAAGATTTCTCCTGACAACTATAAATTGTTGTCTATGAACATCCAACTGAAGCGCAAATACAGCATCGGGTGGATAGCAAATGCCGAAGCAGGCTTAGGCACAAAGGAGAAAAAACTCGCGCGCCTTTTTGCCCTGCGCTTCACTCCACAGAGCCGCTTGTCACTCTATGCCAACGCCAACAACCTTAACGATGACCGCAAACCAGGCGACAACGGAGACTGGAGCCCCATGCAACAAGCCGTAGGCGAAAAGACAACCTACAATGGCGGCATTGACTACAATGTATATGACAAAAAGGGAGCCTATGCGCTTAAAGGAAGTCTTGTCGCAAACTACACAGAAAACCAAACCAACTCCATAACCAGCAAAGAGAATTTCCTAACGGGGGGCAACACATACGGCAAGTCGTTTAACACTAAAAAAGAATACTCGTCATCCATTTACACTAGCCACGATTTCAGATACCAACACAAGATACCTGTAGGTTCGCTGCAAATAAGCTATATGAGCCTGGCACCGAAATTATCTTACTATACCGCAAGCCATAACCGTACCTATGCCGCAGCAACCCTGTCCGATGACGCCAACCGCATACTTGGCTCTGACTGGAAGGAAGAACTCCTGTCCCTCAACTCTTCAGACCAGCTGAGAGCATACGGCCTGAACCGCATCGTACAAAGAGAAAAGGGCAGATACCGTCAACTGAACACGGGGGTTGACTGGAGCTTCTTTATTGAAGCCCAGCACAATGACCTCATCGGCCTTTATCTGTCTGGAAAGATAGATTACCTCACAGCAAGAAACAAGAAGTACGACCACTACAAACTGGAATATTACAACCCGGCAGACATTGATTTCCGCAACCGCTATGACTTCAACAAAACCCGTAATTTCAGCAACCAAATAGATGCCACAACTCCACAAACACTCATACTCAAGAAGCCTTCTTTACGTATATGTTTCGGATACTCTTTCAACTATAAAATACAGGAACAAAACCGCTCACTCTATCTGCTGAGCAAACTTGACGGATGGGACGTCGACTCTCTCCATGCCTTGGGCGACCTGCCTTCTGTCAACGAGATGCTCTCAGCCCTTGACAACCTCAACAGCTATCAGCAAACAAAGACCGACAAGAACCACGAAGTTTACATGCAAATACAGCACGGCCAGTCCGGCACCGACAATTTCAAGAGAACATTCATTCAGTTCACTTTTATCCCGAAGATTAGATTCGAACACAACAAACTGGATTATTTCCGTCCATCGGTCATCGACACGGCCATCCATCGCAGCAACGTATTCTTTGAGCCGTCCTACAACATGAACATATTTCCTGCCAAGGGGGGCTATTGGGACAAATGGAATTTTTATCTCAACTACAACCTCTCTCACAGCGCTCCACAAATGATCTACCTCACGGGTGTCACCGACACGAGCAACCCGCTGAGCATCATGAACGGCAACAAAAACCTGAAAAATTCCTCCACCCACAAACTTGAAATAGAATTCAGGAAAACACTGTCACGCAAACGCAACCTCAACATGGGCGCACATCTCAACATCTTCACCGACCAGGTGGCACTGGGTTATGTCTATGACCGCACTACTGGCGTGAGGACCATCACTCCTGACAACATCAACGGCAACTGGAACGCCGACGGCTCAGTCACCTACCGCTCGAGGCTCGACAAGCAAGACAAATTGTCATTCCAAACTACCACCAGCTACACCTATGTCAAGAGCGTCGACCTCATCGGCACATCCGCCACCGCCGACCGCGCCGTGCGCTCAAAGGTAGGCTCGCAGTACGTCAATGAGGACGCATACCTCAAGTATACACCCAGCTCCAAAATGG
>CAVGQS010000216.1:0-2163 GCA_963631415.1 Lactococcus garvieae
GGGGTCTACTTTCAGACTCTTGCTGTCGTCACTAGCCACGCTCTTTATAAGGTTCTTGATGACGTTGCTGTTGGCTGCTGCTTCGTCGTCGGTCTGAAGTTTCTTGTCGATTGAGTCGCTGTGCACCATAATGCTGTAGATGGAGCTGCGGCGGAACTTCTTAGATGAGTCGTTGGTGGTCTGTGAGTAGACCGTGAGTGCAGAGACCATAAGCAATGCCCCCGCAGAGATAGTTTTGAAATTCATAAGTTTATAATTTAAAAGTGTTAGAAAATGGGTTTTCGTGGTTACCACCAATACCATCGATTGTTGATGATGGTTTTGGGCTGGTTCTTGGCGCGCGCTACGCCAATGGCTTTGGCTGCGGCAATTTCTTGCTCGCGGAGCTTCACTTCGTTCTGGTATTTCGTCTTGTTCTCAAAATCCCAGTTGGCTTTTACAACGCTCTGCATTTTTTTGACAAACGCAGGTACCTGGCTATAACACGAAGCGGCAGGATTGATTTCGTTGATAAGGCTCATGGCTTCGGCTGCGCCCTCGTCAGTAGGGTTTGCTGCCCAGACACCCTGAGCCTCGGTGAGCAATCGTTGCCCCTCGTAGTTGCAGCGTTTGTGAAAAATGTTTATCATCTGTGTCTGCGCTTGAGAGTAGCCGCTGCAGCACTCGGGTATAGAACCGAGGTACATCAGTGCTTCGTCGTAGTTGTTCTGTGTGGCAGCAGTGTTGGCCTTCTGCATAATCTTTTGATAGTTGGAGTCGTAGTAGCCGAGAATGCGGTCGTGTGCTTGTGTTACCAAGGTTTGAAGTTGTGGACTGTTGGTCTTGAGCTGACGAAGGGCGTTTGTATAGGCGCGCGTCTCGGAGGTGCCTACGCCACGTAGTTCGACGCTGCATGATGAGAATATGCTCTTGTTCTCTAGGTCGCCAATCCATATCGTGAGCGTAGTGCGCACAACGTGCTGCTCTGGCGGTCCGGCGAGAGTTTCCTTATAGGAATTGGCAAAGCGGGCAGTAATAAAGAATTGACTATACCCAGTGCCGACCCCAATCTCTTCTTCGCTGCTAAACATCTGAATGAAGCGATTCGCGAGCTGGTTGTTTATAGCGTCAGTCAGCCCTTCTTCCTGATTGATGGGCAGAGCCATCAGGTTAATGCGACATTGTGCTCTGACCAGCACTGCGCTGCAAAGGGCAAGTATGCCCGAAAGGATAATGTGCTTTGTGTTCATATTTGCGTGGGGTTTTCTATGGTTTATTTCTCACCAAGATATAGAGTGACCTTGCCAAGTCCTTTGCTAACCACCTTAGACGTGATGTTGTAAGGCTCGTTCTTGAGATACTTCACTAGGCCACGTGCCCAGCGGTTGGTGTCGGTCGGATGTTCCCTTTCGTCATATAAGGCAATCCGTATTTGTTCTATTTCCATAGCGTTTTCTGAGACAGAGCTGGTGCTGAAACGGTGTGCAACAGTGTTTTCGTCCACCCAGTTCTCAATAATCATAGATAGCTCGTCATCGCCGTATTCTTCCTCGAGCGAGAGACCGCTACCATTGTCAAAGACGCGGATGCTAAGAGCTACCTCGCGGCCGTTGGCAAAGAGGTCGTCGAAGTGTTGCTGAAGCTGCGAGTTGAAGTTATCGATGTGTTTTAATACTGCAGCCTGCAGCATTTCTATGGTGTTGCCCCCAGCGAGCGATGGACTGGTGCCAGAAGCAGAGGCAATGTTCTTTCCTGTATAGGCATCTATGCCGTCAATAGAGAACTGCACTGTGCGGCGCGGTCCCATCGATTCTACCTTGAAATAAACCATCAAGCGGATGTCTGCCTTGGCTTTAAGAAGTAATGCATCCATAGGCGAAACGGCTACCTCTGCACCGCTCGTTTTGCTCTGCATCATCTCATTTTCAGCCTGGCTCTCGTTGATATCGCGTATGGTCGCGTTGAGGTCCTTAAGAGGGAAACCTCGCTCGGTCATCATCTCGCTGAGTTTTGAGATGACCTGCATCATCTCGGCACTTTCTTGAGTTGCACGCTCATAGTCAGGCACCTTTGTGGTTTTCCCCTGGTTCTCGTACGATTTCATAAAACCGTGTTCTGTACACCATACGTCGCTGGGGAACACCATGATTGTAGGCTTTTTGGCTTGCGCCATAGCAGCCACTG
>CAVGQS010000217.1:0-2159 GCA_963631415.1 Lactococcus garvieae
ATGAGAAGGTTGTTTGGTGTAGACGAAACATTGTTGAGTCCTTCAAATGCAAGTCCGCCGCTCATGGCACCATCGCCGATTACGGCTACGACCTTACGCTGCGTGTTGCCCTGCAAGCGTGCTGCAATGTCCATGCCTAATCCCATAGAGATGGAGTTTGACGCGTGGCCGCAAGTGCAAGTGTCGTAGATGCTTTCTTCTGGCGACGGAAAGGGCTTGAGCCCGCCAAGTTGACGGTTAGTCGAAAAACTGTCGCGCCGTCCCGTAAGGATTTTGTGACCGTAGGCTTGGTGCCCAACATCCCACACGATGCGGTCTTCGGGAGTATCAAAGACGTAGTGCAACGCCACTGTTATCTCTATGGTCCCCAAGCTTGATGCCAAGTGGCCAGAGTGTTCGGACAGCACTTCTAGGATGCGTTGCCTAATTTCTCTGCAAACTTGCGGCAGTTGTGACACGTCAAGCTTGCGGAGGTCTGCGGGTGAGTCTATTTTGCCAAGCAATGATTGTGATATGTCGTTGTTGTCTTCCACGTGGAAAATCGGTTTTGTGTGAGGGCTCGTCTGTTGTTGTTAAGGAACATGCATGCATATAGGCAGAATATCCGATTGCGAACACCCATACAATGCAAAAGTAGTGAATTTATTGATGTGTGTTCCAAAAAATCCGCACATATTTAGTTGTGCCAGTGCTAAAAGTGCTTGTCTGTACACACTTGTTCGACTGCTGCCAGTCCTTTTTACCTAAAAAGGTTTGTCCTGAACAACATTCTTCACAAAAATATCGTACTTTTGCAATGTAACCGTTTGGTGATGCCGCAGAGCGCAGCAGAAGTCGGCATGAACCTGCTTGTCTGCTCGTTTTTCAATGCCGCGTCAACTTTCCAACAACAAAACACACCCACCAATGATGCCCACCGAAGAAACCCTTCCGCAATATCTTGCATCGCTCAACGAACAGCAGTTGGCTGCAGTGAGATACGTTGACGGCCCGTCGCTGATAGTGGCGGGGGCCGGTTCGGGCAAGACAACGGTGTTAACCTCCAAAATAGCATACCTGATATCTTCCGGCATGATGCCGTATAACATCTTGGCGCTGACCTTCACCAACAAGGCTGCACGAGAGATGCGGCAAAGGATAGAGATGGTAGTCGGTGCAACAAAGGCAAGGGACTTGTGGATGGGAACATTTCATTCCGTCTTCAGCCGTATATTGCGTAAGGAGGCCCATGTCTTCGGTTTTACGTCCAACTATACCATCTACCAACCATCCGACACGGCTAGTTTGCTGAAAGCCATAGTAAAAGAGCGTGGGTTGGATGATAAGGTATATAAGCCGTCGCTACTGGCTGGAAGAATTTCTGAGGCAAAAAACCGCCTCTACGCTCCGCTGAAATATTGCGAAAGCAAGGAACTGGCAGAACGCGACAGAATAAACCAAATTCCTGCTATGGGTGAGATATACTCCGAGTATTTCCGCAGGTGTCATGCCGCCAATGCAATGGATTTCGATGACTTGCTGTTGTTTACCTATATCCTGTTTGAGTGCTATCCGGAGGTCAAAGAAAAATATGCCCAAAAGTTCCATTACATCTTGGTGGACGAATACCAAGACACCAATTTTGCACAGTCAGCCATTCTCAAACA
Organism: Lactococcus garvieae; assembly: GCA_963631415.1. Classification (GTDB taxonomy): domain Bacteria; phylum Bacteroidota; class Bacteroidia; order Bacteroidales; family Bacteroidaceae; genus UBA6382. The sequence continues at coordinate 1,647 of CAVGQS010000217.1, forward strand.
ACTGGCGGGCAAGAATCTTAAAATAAGCGTGGTGGGCGATGATGCGCAGAGTATCTACGGATTTCGCGGTGCATTGATTGACAACATCCTTAAGTTTGAGAAGGAATATAAGGGTACACGAGTGTTCCGTTTAGAGAGAAACTATCGCTCAACGCAAAACATAGTGAATGCCGCCAATAGCCTTATCAAAAAGAACAAATTCCGACTTGAGAAAAACATCTATTCGGAGAACGAAGTCGGGTCGCCGATTGTGTTGACAGGGCTGACAAGCGACATCGAGGAGGGCGAAACAATATGCCGCAAGGTGAAGGCTCTTCACGATCAGGGCATTGAATATTCTGATATGGCTGTCTTGTACCGAACAAACGGACAAAGCCGTATTCTCGAGGAGACCATGCGCAAGCGCGGTGTCCCCTGCGTCATCTATGGCGGCATCTCTTTTTATGACCGTAGGGAGATACGCGATGTGCTTGCTTATCTGCGTTTGGCTGCAAATCAGCATGACGAAGAGGC
>CAVGQS010000218.1:0-2144 GCA_963631415.1 Lactococcus garvieae
GTCGTAAATCTTGTTGCCCTCAATGGTGAATAATGGCATACCGCTACCATAGCCACGGTATACTCTGTTGCCTTCAACTGTGTAGAGCGGCATGCCGCCGCCATAACCTTCATAAATCTTACAGTTCATAATCTCTTCTTATTAAATGATTTGTGTAATAAATGTATTGTTTTCAAGGATGTGGGTAGCCCACCTCCAACCGACGATGGATGTCAAAGTAGATGCACTCTATGCCGTAGGGATTCTCGGCGAACTCCAGACAGTCAATGTTGTTGCTGTCCAGCGTTTGCTTTCTCACTTTGAGCAGGCTGTAAGGGAATACCCTTTCAAGGTATTCGTATTCTTGGCTCACATCAGTCACGCAAAGTGCCGTCTCCTCAGTCTTGCCGTCACCCGTGCTGTCAATGGTCTTCAGGAGGTATCGCTCCTGCAAGGTGTCAACCAAGTACTTATCGTTAGACTCGATAGATCGTATTTCCGGTTCGATTTCAGATAGCACCTCGTCTATTATCTCAAACTCACTCGGGTCGTCTGGCGTCCACCTGTCTTCCTGTGCTACATCGGCAGGCAGCGGTTCGTCGACAAAGTAGTCGCAGATGGCATTGTCGCTCTCCTCCCAGTAGTCCATGCTCATCTCATCGGGAATCTTCCCTTTGGCATAGCCTTCGGTAAAGGTATAGCCATAGAGGTAGGCCCGTAGGGTTTCAATGCTGAGACAGTCCGGCGAGACGGCCAACTTCTCACTGACGGTCTCATCATATTTGCCGTCATATTCGGAAAAGTCCACCTTCCTGAATGGTTCCGATGGGGTAGGCTGGTGTTGGTCTGTAGTGTTCATAAGCTATATCTTATATATGGTTTGTCTGTTTAAAAGTTTACAAAAAACATACTGCAAAATAATTTTAATTTTCAAAACTCCAAGCAAAAATAAATGTTTGAATACATATTTCTTCCTTGTGGGTGCAAAGGTACTGGTTCTATTCGACTCCAAGCAGGCAGATATACGTATCAGTTTTGGATACCAAGAAAAGAAGGTATTTGCAAGGATTTTACCATATTCCTATAAAAAAGTGGCCAATTTGCACGTTTTTCATATGAAAAATGTGTATCTTTGCACAAAAATCATACGAATGGAAATAGAAAGAGACATATTGAACCAACTGAAAGCGTGGAAAGAAAGTCCGCGCCGCAAGCCTTTGGTGCTCCAGGGAGCCCGCCAAGTGGGCAAATCGTGGGCACTGAAGAAATTTGGAGCGTCATGCTATGACGACGTGGTATACATCAACTTCGATACGATGCCAATGTGGAAAGAAGAATTTCTGCGTACGAAGGAGCCGGCAAAGATTGTTAGTGCCATAGAACTGACTATGGGCAAGGCGGTGGTGCCGTCATCCACACTTATCATCTTTGATGAGATACAGGAGTGCAACGATGCGCTGAACAGTCTGAAGTATTTTTGTGAAGAGGCTCCAGAGTACAACATCGTCTGCGCTGGCTCTCTGTTGGGAGTTGCCTTAAACCGCTCGGGAGCTTCGTTCCCCGTTGGCAAGGTGGAATTCATGACACTTTATCCCGTCAGTTTCCCGGAATACCTGAAGACGGTGGATAGGGATTTATATCGATTGTATGAAAGAATAAATGGTGTGATGTCAATCCCCGAGGTGTTGCATCAGCGCCTTATAGATGGCTATAAGGTCTATTTGGCATTAGGTGGTATGCCGGAGGCTGTCAGCGTGTATGCTGACACACGCGACTGGCAACAAGTAATACAGGTGCAGCGCTCTATCCTTATGTCCTACTCCCTGGACTTTTCTAAACATATCAACAATAAGGACATTCCGCGCGTCTTCCAAGTGTGGGAGAATCTTCAGGACCAGTTGGCACGTGAGGACAAGAAGTTCCGTTACGCCGATATAAAGCAGGGAGCGCGTGCCCGTGAGTATGAGGCAGCTATAGAGTGGCTATGCCTTGCAGGACTGGTGCACCGCGTCTATGCAGTGGAGACTCCGCGGCTGCCGCTGTCTGCTTACAAAAAGAGTGGGGCGTTCAAACTATATCTTAACGATACAGGACTTCTCTGTCGTAAGTTCGACCTCGACCCGTCCGTGGCCATGCACGGCAACAAACTCTTTACGGAGTTCAAG
>CAVGQS010000219.1:0-2139 GCA_963631415.1 Lactococcus garvieae
CCCGTAGAGTGGGTTATAAGTAGCACGCCAAAACGTTTCAATGAAAGCAATTTTTCTGACGACATCAGGTACGGATTTAATCGAGCCTTGCTGAGTTGGTATACAATAGATCCTTTGTTTACACGTAGGTCTTCGTCGCTTACGCCTGCCTACATTAAGAGCGACGTGAACCAGTTGAGCAATCATTATGTTAGGGAAGTATATCGTACAGAGTTGTTTCCAAACCGTGAACTTACTTACGGACAGTCTTCAACTCTTGACATACTCAATTTGGCTTACTATCCATCTATGCGCGGTCCATACAACTTGAACCCACAACTAGACAGCAAGGGTAATCTTCAAAATCCCAAACAAAAGTGGGGCGGCATGATGCGTGCCATAGAAACTACCGATTTTGAGGCAGCTAACATAGAGTACATTGAGTTTTGGATGCTGGACCCGTTCATTTATTCGCGCAAGGACGGCAACTCCAACAATGGTGGCACGTTCTACATTGATTTGGGTGACATTAGTGAAGATATTCTCAAGGATGGCAACAAATCGTATGAAAGCGGTTTGGGGCTTGATGAAAACTCTGCCACATACAGCACCAATTCGTGGGGCAAATGGGCTACACAAAGCGCTGTCACGTATGCATTCAACACCAACAGCGGCTCTAGGTCACGTCAAGACGTAGGTCTCAATGGGCTGAGCAGTTCGGAAGAGGCCGAATTTGACACCTACAAGAATTATTTGAACCAAATTAAGCCAATCGTAGACCCAGCTGTATACGATAGTATCGCGCAAGACCCTGCCGGAGATGACTTCCATTATTTTAGAGGTAGCGATTGGGACGAGCAACAAACTCCGATTCTGGCTAGGTACTTGCGGATAAATAATCCAGAGGGCAACTCTGCTGACAACGAAACAAACAAGGAAAGTTATTCTACGGCCTACAAGTCCACTCCCGATGTTGAAGATATAAACAAGGACTTTACCCTAAATGAATACGACAATTACTACGAGTACCGTGTGGGCATACACCCAGACAGTATGAATGTGGGCGAAGGATACATTGTTGATCATAGGAAGGCGTCTGTGGCATTGCGCAACGGAGAGCGAGATGAAGTCGACTGGTACTTGTTCAGAATACCATTGTCAGATTTCTGTAAGAAAGAAGGTAATATAAACGATTTTTCTTCTATAAGGTTCATGCGCATGTACCTAACGGATTTTGAGAAGCCAACAATTCTTAGATTCGGCTCTTTGGAATTAGTCAGAGGAGAATGGCGCAACTATGAACATGCTCTGACAGGAGGTGCCACGAAAGCACCAGAAGGAGAGCTTGACGTGTCAGCAATCAGTATACAAGAGAACAACGACAAAACCCCTGTAAACTATGTTCTGCCCCCTGGTGTGTCTCGCGTAGTTGACCGCAACAGCACACAAATGACAGAAAACAACGAACAAGCTCTAAACATAACTGTAAAAGACTTGCCTACAAACGAAAGCCGTGCTGTATACAAGTCAAGTAACATAGACTTAAGACAATACAAGCACATACAAATGTTCGTGCATGCCAATGCTTTAGTTGGCGATGCGTCATTGAAAGACAATGAATGCTCCGTGTTCATAAGGTTGGGCGCTGATTACCGTAACAACTACTATGAATATGAAATTCCACTGACTCTCACTCCGAAAGGACATTATGACACTTACACCAGCGCAGACTGCCGTGCGATATGGCCAGAAGACAACATGCTGGATATTGATTTTGCCAAACTCACGGACGTAAAGAAGAATAGGAACAAAGAAAAAGCCCTTGGCAACGCCTCGTTCACATCTCCATATTATGAATATGACTCGGACAAGCCCAACAACAAGATAACTGTGATGGGCAATCCGTCGCTTGGGGAAATAAGGACCATGATGATAGGAGTCCGCAACAATTCTAGAGGCGTCCGCAGTGTGGAGGTGTGGGTCAACGAACTACGTTTGCAAGACTACACAAGCGAAGGAGGATGGGCCGCAAAATCAAAACTTGACCTCATGTTGTCAGATTTTGCTACGGTTTCGTTGTCAGGTCATATAGAGACTGCTGGTTTCGGAGGACTAGAGCAAGGAGTAAACGAAAGACGTAAAGACAATCTGTATGAATAC
>CAVGQS010000220.1:0-2133 GCA_963631415.1 Lactococcus garvieae
GTATTGCGTTTTCCCCCATGCGGGGCGCATTTGACGCAAATGCGCCTACTAAGACAGCTTGCCGCAAAGGCTTGTTCAACCCAAAACCCAAAACATAACCCAACTTTGACCCTTATAAAAAATTTCAGCAAATTTTCAATGGTTTTATTGATATAAATGATTGATATTCAATAGTGGCATTCCGCAAAATGCGTTTGTAGTACACAGGAGAGTCGGCAGAAAGTGTTATCTTTGTGCCCGAAATGAACTTCATGTCACAGTTACGTTACAACCCGAAGACTCAAAAAGAAGAATGGTACTACCGCATCAAGGAGTCTTACCGCGACCAGACAGGCCGTCCGCGTAACCGTGTCATGCTGAATGTCGGCTTCATCGCTGAGGCGCATCGTCCGGAGGACATACGCGACATAGGCAAGTGCCTGACATACAAGCACAGCCACCAAGACCAGAAAGACCTTTTTGGCGATCCCTTTGCCCACTACAACGAATTCGTCCGGAGAAAGACCGTGGAGTTTTGGGCGGAGATGGTCAACAACGGCAGCATTGACGCTGTAAGGGAAGACATCAAGGAGTCGCATGAAAAAGCCAAACGCCTTGTAGACGTTGACACGGTCAAACATACGGACGCCCGTGAAATAGGTGCGGAATGGATATGCCTCCAGGCCATACGCGAACTGGAGATAGACAAGTTCCTTGAGAAACAGGGATGGAGCGAAGTGAAGATAAACACGGCGCTGGCGCACCTTATCACGCGCACCGTCTACTCCCCGTCGGAATTGAAGTCGATGAGCATCATGGAAGAGAACTCCGCCGTTTGCGAATTGGTCAGCGGCAAGCAGGATTGGCGTCCCGGCTACAAGAGTATATATAATGTGGCTCCGGCTCTGTATGAATTGAAAGAGCAGTTGGAGTCACACCTGTGTCGCAAGACGGACGACTTGTTCAATATCACCAACCGCATAGCCATCTTTGACTTGACAAACTTCTATTTTGAAGGACGTAAAGACGGCAGCAAGAAGGCGCAGTTTGGGCGTTCAAAGGAAAAGCGCACAGACTGCAAGCTTCTTGTGCTTGCACTTTGCATCAACAAGGAAGGTTTCATACGCTATTCCTCCATCCTTGCAGGCAACACGGCCGATCCCAACTCCCTTCCCGACATGGTGGACACACTTCATGCCAAGACACGCGTTCCAAATGACCCGAAGGACAAGATCCTGGTGTGTCTGGACGCTGGCATAGCAACGGAGGACAATCTTCAGAAGATAAAGGGAAAAGGCTACAACTACCTGTGCGTCAGTCGCAGAAGACTAACTGACTACGAAATAGCTCCCGACGCAAAGACTGTCATCGTGCACGACTGCAAGAAGCAGCCGATAAGACTCACCCAGGTGAAACACGAAGAAAACGGTGACTATTATCTCGAAATAAATTCTCCTGCCAAACAACTCAAGGAGGAATCCATGAACCGAAATTTCAAGAGACATTTCGAGGAAGAACTGGAGAAGATAAAGAAGTCGTTGGGAACAAAGCACGGCACAAAGAATTATGCAAAGGTCATCGAGCGTGTCGGCAGGGCAAGGCAGAAATATCCGTCAATAGCCAAATACTACGTTATAGACTATATTCCAGACAACGAGGAGAAGCCGAAGAACATGGCCGACATAGAGTGGCGGATTGCCATACCCGAGAATGTGGACAAGGACAGCGGCATCTATTTCCTGCGCACAAACGTAGCGACATTTGACGAAAAGACCACTTGGGACTATTACAATCTGACAAGGGAGATAGAATGCACCAACCGTCAACTGAAGACAGACCTCAATCTGCGTCCCATACACCATCAAAAGGATGACAGGTCTGATGCACACTTGTTCTTTGGACTGCTGGCATACTGGGTTGTGAACACCATACGCTACCGTCTGAAACAATCCGGAATGACACACTATTGGTCAGAAATCGTCCGGATGATGTCCACTCAGAAAGCAATAACAACAGAAGCTACAAATGCCTTGGGGAAAAAGATCCAACTGCGACAATGCAGTGAACCTACCAAAGCTGCAGCCGATATTTATGAACGATTAAAATACAAGAAAATGCCATTCAGGAAAATCAAGATAGACAAAATCTGTAGTA
>CAVGQS010000221.1:0-2100 GCA_963631415.1 Lactococcus garvieae
CGCTCTATCTAAGCGAAACATTTCAAGCTGACAAGCATGTTATCGGTCTCGTATTGTCAGGCTATACTGTCACAGCATTGTTGACAAGGCCTCTAAGTGGTTATCTTGTCGACAATTTTAAGCGCAAAAATGTTCTGTTGATAAGCTATTTCCTGTTTTTCATTTTTTTCGCGGGCTATATCTTTGCTGCTTCATTACTGTTGTTTGCCATCGTAAGAACTTTTCATGGTATGCCGATGGGCACAGTCACTGTGGCCAACAGTACTGTGGCTATCGACGTTCTGCCATCATCAAGAAGGGCGGAGGGCATTGGCTACTATGGTTTGTCAAACAATCTAGCTACAGCCATCGCTCCAACTGTAGGACTCTTCGTATATCAGTACCTACATTCTTATGACATGGTCTTTATCCTAGCATTAGTTTCTTCCGGAACAGGTCTGTATATCAACAGCACAGTTGAACTTAAGGAAAGGCTATTGCAGAAGACCAAATGCAAACTGTCCTTAGACCGTTTCATTCTCTTGAAAGGCTGGAGTCTCGGAACTACACTGGCGTGCCTGGCTTTTTCCTATGGTGTCATCTCTACATATTTGGCGATATATGGCAAGGAAGAACTAAACATGACATCGGGAACAGGCTTGTTTTTTGCGGTCCTCTGTTGTGGATTGATGACAAGTCGACTGGTCGGGGCGCGCACGTTAAGACGCGGAATGATAGTATTCAACTGCTCCATAGGCGCTCTTATCAGTGTGTGTGGATATTTTCTCTTCGCCGCCTTGCACAATAGTTGGGGGTATTATGGGGCCGCTTTGATAATCGGTCTGGGCAACGGTCACATGTTCCCTGCCATGCAGAACATGTTTATCTGTTTGGCACCAGCATCACAACGCGGCACAGCCAACAGCACTCTATTGACCTCATGGGACATCGGAATCGGACTGGGAGTCATGTTTGGCGGCATTTGCGTTGACTGGGGCGGTTACAATTCCGCATTTTGGCTAGCCTGGATTGTAAACATAGTCGGAGTACTGTTTTTATTCGCATACGCAAAGGCACATTACGAACGCAACAAGCAGAAATAACAAGCTTTACCGGTTGAGTTGGCTCGCCACAAAGGCCCCCAAAAACATGTAATACACGACATAAAAAGCAATGACAAGCTCCGAAATTCGCCTCTTAGTTCTGAGTTGCTCACTTTAGGTTAAGTCATAACCGCAGCTCTGCAGTACAATATTCCAGAGCTTTAGGCCGATGGGATATGCAAATAATTGTTGTTTCAGGGAAATTGGTTGTGATGTTGTTGAGCACCGCCGCTTCAGTTTCAACATCAAGTGCAGATGTGGCTTCGTCAAGCAAGAGGACAGAGGCTCCTTTCAGTAGGGTTCTGGCTATGCATAGCCTCTGGGCCTGACCTTCGGACAAGGAGGTACCTCCCTCGCCACATTGTGAAGATAGTCCTTGTGGCATTTTTCTTACGAAGTCGGCTTTGGCAATGTCAAGAACACGGAAAATTTCTTCGTCTGTTGCATCTGGAGCTGCAAGTTTAAGGTTTGCCCTAATGGTTCCGTTGAAGAGCGTGTTACCTTGAGGCACATAAGCAAACAACGGACGGGTGGTTAAGTCTGCAATGTGCGTGAATTTGCCGCTGTAAACGGAAATTTCCCCCTTTGTCGGTTTGAATAGCGCTAGCATCAAACGTATCAACGTAGTCTTTCCGCGGCCAGTGGGCGCAGATATCACAGTGCGAGAACCTGGCAAAAAATCATAACAGAGATTGTCGATGATTGGTTTTCTGTCGCCGTAGCCGAAAGACACGTTTGTTAATCTTATTCCAACCGGGCTACATTGTAATTGCTTTTGTACTGCAAGAGTTTCTTTGTTCTCTACACATGCGTCTTCTCCTTCAATGTTCTTTATTTCTAACAATCTTTCTCCTGAAGTAAGGAGGTTTATCAACTCGGGCACAAACCTTATCATTCCTCTCGCAGGTCTTTGTATCTGCGCCACAAGTTGTATGAAAGCAATCAATGTGCCGTATGTTATCACGCCTGTCGACAAGTGGTATGTTCCCCAAATGAAAGTGAACAGGTAGGCTGTAAC
>CAVGQS010000222.1:0-2079 GCA_963631415.1 Lactococcus garvieae
AAGCTTGCGACGTCTCCGCCGATACGCTGCGCCGCTTCGGTCTAGTCATCGCAGAATTTCCGCGGAAATTTTTTCGTTAAGTCCGCACGAAAAATTTTTAAGTCCGCACGAAAAATTTTTAAGTCCGCACAAAAAACTCGGAGAGTTTGCCGCGGCCATTCGAACTATTCGAACATTCGGGACAAAAATGTTTTGCGTGACACATTGATTTGTAATGAGTCATAGCCCCTCCTTTTAGGGAGGGGTTGGGGTAGGCTCTTTGGAGGGGTTGGGGTAGGCTCACGAAAAAAGCCCTCGGCGAGTGCTGGGGGCTTTTTTGTGGTTGGGCAAATGAATGCCTGATATTATTCGTCCATCAGTCCGCCTTCGAAGGCGTTGGAGTTGAACTCGATAGTAGAACTGTTTTCACTTGTAATTGTGTTGTCCTGAGTATCGCTACTGTCAGGGTCGTATGTGAAAGCGTTCACAGAAGTTGCAATCATGCTAGCTTGTGCGATGCGTACGATGTCCAGTTCGGGAGTGGTGTATGTTTTTTTGTTATTCATGTCTATGATATTTTAGTATGTGTTATTTCTAATACTTTGTCATTACATGGCGATGAACACCTTGCCGTTCTGGATATACATGCCGCCCTTCTGGGTGCCGTTCACCTTGCGGCCCTGCAGGTCGTAGATAGGAGCGTTGGCGTCGCTAGCGGTGGTCGTATCGGCAGACTCGATGCCGGTCGGGTCATCAGTCAGAGAGATGGGGATAAACTGAGCTGAGGCAGTTGAGCCTGAGGCTGCAGTTGCAGTGTTAAGATAGCACTTGTGACCCTGCAGAGTGACGGCGGTCAACAGCTTCATGAAGCCAGTGGTCTTTTCCTGAGTCGTGCTATTTGTCTTAGTTGCGAAAGCGTAGAGACCATCGTTCTTAGCAGTTTCTTCTGTGCTGTTACCAACAGTATTTACATACCAGTTGCACACCAATTTGTTGTTAGAAAGCTCAGTTGCAGAAGCGTCTCCAGTTTCTGTGCTGAAGTTAACAACAGTGCCTTCTGTACCCGAAACAAGCACACCAGTACTTGCAGGAATAATGCCGCCAGTCAATTCGGTCAGCAACAACTTACCATTAGTAGGTTCGTCCTTAGCATAGTATACCGTAACGCCAGTCGGTATCTTAACATCCACAGGAGCGGAGAACGAAGACCAGCCGTTAGAGCCGATGGTAAGGGGAAGCGAGGTAACTTCGGTAACCTTGAAGCAGTAGCCGTTGCCAGAAGCGCTTGAGCCACCAGCATCTGTATAACCATCACCGTTAGCATTCAACTTGCGGCTTCCGTTTTGGAAGTTTACATACAGTGAACCATCAGAAACACTTGCAGAGCTGAATGAGAATATTGATCCAGTGGTAGAGCCTGCTACGGCATGACCAGCGAACGGGTTGTTTGTGGTTGTTTCACCAACAAAGTAACCGTCGTTATAACCCATCATGTACTTGCCATCTTTATAGTAGAAGATGCCGTCTGCAGTAGACGCTGCGCCTTCAGCTGATGTCGCCAAGCGAGTATTATAACTTTCGTTTTTAGACAGAGTGGAGAGGACATAACGATTTCCAGAAGTGCATAGGAGAGTATAGAACTTGCCCGACTCCGGCACGACTACATCAGTGCAGCTTGTGTAAGCAGCGTACTTTTGACGCAAAGTCTGAGAGGTAGTCTGATTGTCAGCGCTGAGACCGCTTATCGCAGACTCCAACTCCTTTGTAGCGGTAGCGCTTGTTTTCGGATAGCCAAGCTGACCGTTCTTGTCATACAAACCTTGAATAGTAGTCTTTGTTGCATCGTCAACAGTGAGCGCGTCTACGGTAAAGGTAGAACCAGCGTCTGCACCTCCAGCCCAATATGCGAGGACGCCACTACGCAAGTTCATCCTTGCCGATGAAACTCCGTGTTGTCCAAGGAAAAACCCCGTTACGCCATCAATTTTTGTACTCTTTGACACGTCCCACAGATAAGCCTGCGTTTTAGCAGTTGTTGCATCTGTCATAGTAACGTAGGTTGTGCCTCCATCTACAGAAGAATCTGTATCACTCTTGGGA
>CAVGQS010000223.1:0-2044 GCA_963631415.1 Lactococcus garvieae
TAACGAAGCTCAAGTCGCCTGAAGCTTGCGACGTCTCCGCCGATACGCTGCGCCGTTTCGGTCTAGTCATCGCAGAATTTCCGCGGAAAATTTTTCGTTAAGTGGCTTCAAAAAAACGCGAGGTGCTTCTAAAAAAACGCCAAGTGCTTCCAAAAAACTCTGAAATGTGGCGAAAAAAGTGCTTACAGCGTTTCCTCCTTGCTTTACAACCATTTCTTGGGGCGTTCTTGTCTTGTTTGACTGACTGGGTATTGCCAGGCAAAAAAATCCGCAGCCCTGCTGGTTGGGGTCGCGGATTGGTAAGAGTCTTGTCGTTTCGTGGGCTTACTTTTGCGGATTTTAGCGGACTGCAATATATAAAGCAGATGGACCCATTGCAAGGATTGGCTGTTTTTCAGAAAAGACCTACAGCTCATTTTGTGGTTAGCATTTAGTGGGTAACAGTGAAAAAGCAACACGTCCGAAACTAGTTTTTTACTGGGTTTCGGACGTGTTTTTAAGATTCTACCTTAAAATAAAGAATTTTCGCGGCAAAGGTTATGATTGGGCAGCAGCCAATATGACCTCTCCAAGTGTCGGATGAGCGTGGATGATGTCACGCAAATCTGAGAGGGTCGCCTGCTTGTTCATGAGCGCAGCAATTTCCTGAACCAAGTCGGCAGCATGGGGGCCAAAGAGGTGGCATCCAATGATGCGGTCGGTTTCGTCAGTCAAAATTTTCACCAACCCGTCAGTTTCGTTCATGGCTAGGGCCTTGCCGTTAGCCCTAAAGAACGCTTTATGAGCCTTAGCTGTAATGCCGTTGTTCTTGCAGTATTCGGCGGTCAGCCCAACCATTGCTGCTTCGGGATTTGTAAACACTGCGGCAGGTATGATGTCGAGATTGATGTTGTCGCTGTTGCCGAGAATGACGTTGAGGACGTGCTGCCCCTGGAAACTAGCGGCATGGGCGAGCTGACACTTGCCGTTGATGTCACCAACGGCGTATATACCGCTGACATTAGTGCGGAAATCTGCGTCCGTAACAATGCCGCGTTTGTCTATTTCTATACCTATGTCGTTCAGGTTAAGCGAATTTGTATTGGCGGCTCTGCCCACAGCCATCAGAACGATGTCCGCCTCAACTACATTGGTCGAGTCTTTGAATTTGTAACCCACCTCATAGCAATTGCCCTTGTCTTCAATGCTGCACACAGCTGCACTGGTTAATATGTTTATGCCTTTGCCTTTGAGCGAGGTCTTGAGACGTTTAGCTATGTCGGCGTCAAAATTAGGGAGTATCTCTTTGCAAAACTCGATTACAGTCACCTCTGAACCAAAACTATTAAAGATGGAAGCGAACTCCATGCCTATCACACCGCCACCAATGATGGTCAGTCGCGTGGGTATTTCCGTAAGATTCAGTATTTCAGTAGAGGTGAGGACTTTAGGCAAGTCGTTGCCTGGGATGGGAAGCGTTTTAGTGACGCTTCCTGTAGTAATGATTATGTTGGGGGCATTAAATTCCTCACTGGTAGCGTCTTTGTGCTCAACCTTAACAATTTTACTGTCCACAAAGCTGGCCTTTCCCTCAACAAGTGTCAGTCCTGGGGCTCTCATCAGCGATTCAATTCCAGAAACAAGCGTACTGACTACGGAGTTTTTGCGCTCGACAATTTTGTGCATGTCAATGCCAGTATAGGCCAGTCCCTGAATGCCTAAGCTGTCAGCTTCCTTCAGTTGGTCTATCGTTTCTGCATTTTTGCAGAAACATTTTGTAGGGATGCACCCGCAGTTAAGACACGTGCCGCCCAATTTGTCCTGCTCTATAAGAACAGTCTTCAGACCGGCGCTAGCAGCTTTAACGGCAGTTTCGTAACCACCAGGGCCTGCGCCTATAATTATCAAATCACATGTGTTCATACTGATAGAAAAATAAAAGCCGGCTCAACCTGTATATGATTTTCATATATGGTAGAGCCGGCATTGTTGTTTAAGACATGTAGGCCTTGTATGTCAGTTTCGGTTCCTTTACTGCTTTCACATCGTCAACACGCTTGATAGG
>CAVGQS010000224.1:0-2018 GCA_963631415.1 Lactococcus garvieae
TGGATGCTGAGCGGCTTTATCGGTGTTTTTACCATTCGCTGAATAGTTACCAAACTACGCAGTGCTGTCTTTTTGATAAACAATTTGGATTATCACAACACTGAAATAGCAGAAGACGGTCTTTCTGACGAGCAGTTGGCCTTTAAGGCGCGAACTGACAGCGTATGCACTGCACTTTGTGAAAAACATGGATGGAGCAACGTGCCCATGGATTGTATTTATGCAGAACGTGGAGCATCAGCTTCTTGGATAGAACACAATCTGAAGGACAACGAATCTAAGGGTCCTGAACTCAGGCCATGCCGTACAGCCATAACATCCGAATCTTTGATCAGACAAATAGACTTTGCCTATGATTTGTGGAAGACATCTCCATTCGCTCAAGGATTGTCGTTTGACGAATATAAGGAGAGTATTCTGCCTTTTGTGTGCATCCGCAACTATGGTGAATTTCATAGCCGAGACTATTACCGCGATGCTGTCCCATCGCTTTCAGAAATGGCAGATATAAAGACATCGAGAGAGCGAGCGGACTGCTATGCAAAAATCATCATGTATCTTCGTGAAATAAACGCCTCAATCGGGAAAAAGTCTTCAAAGGGAATAATGAGTTTGTATTCACGTGACGAGGATTGTCTTGACATAGCTCACTGTGCATGCATGATTATGCGCTCGTTTGGCATGCCTATGGCGGTTGATCACGTTGTAGGTTTTAGGGAATTGCCTGACAGACATTATTTCTGTTCGCTCTATGATGTAGCGTTAAGGCGCTGGCAGGGTTTCAATCCAGAAGGGTCGCTGCCAGGTGACAGCGATTTTATGGGAACTCCCGCGCTTAATGTCTATCGCGACATGTTCGGAGCTCAGAAAGATGCACCATATTTCATCCGTGCTAAGGGCGAATATGTGCCGTCTGATTTGGCTTCGCCTTGTTTGCGAGATGTATCTGAGTTGTATTTTCCGACAACGCAGATAACATTGCCGTTCAATGCTTCCACTTCCAACAACCTAGCATACTTGTCTGCCTTTAATAGCAGGGGCCAAGACGGACTCGTTGTTTCAACTTGGGGTAAAATAAACAAAAGCGGACACAGCGTAACGTACAACAACGTTCTTACTAACACGTTGTATTTCCCGATGTATTATGTTGTATTTCCCGATGTATTATAATGGCGATACTCCTGTTTATTTTGGAAAACCTTTTTATGTGAAGATAAACAAGGGCAAGACTCTGGTTTGCTACCTCCAGTCCAAAGATGCTTCAACTGCAAAGACCAACTTGCTCTTGCTGCGCAAATATCCAGTTAAGAAGAATATGCGAATGCTTGCTGAGCGCATGAAAGGCAGCGTAATATTGGGTAGCAACGACGAAACGTTTAGCAAAGCCGACACGCTGTGGCGTCTTGCGGTCGCTCCACCGCAATATCTGAGGACTTACCGCCTGGACCATACTGGCAACTATCGCTACTATCGTTTCCTTGCACCATCAGAATACCCCCATGCAAACGTATCGCACATGGAATGGCTCGTCCCCAAGAAACAGAATGACAAGGAAACCTTCCCAGCATCGCGCGAAGGAATTACCGACCCATCGCAGATTCCCGGTAGTGCACAGACACGCTACCGCCAACTGCGTGATGCTGTCCTGAATGATATGGGAACTGTTGCGGAATATGACCACAACCCACTGACTTCTGCAGGAGCCTATCCTCATATTACTCTCCGTCTGTCTAAGCCGAGGAAAGTTGAGGCTATAAGCCTTATGCCAACGCATGCGAACAACACCATAACTCCAGGACATCGTTATTTGTTGTTGTATTGGGATGGTCGTTGGAAAGTCTGCGGTCAAGCCACAGCTAAATATGAATATGTGGAGTTCCGCAATGTTCCTTCTGACAAGTTGTATTGGCTCTACGACACCACCGACGGGCAAGAGGAAATGCCTTTCATCGTTTCAAAAGGCAAACAACGGTTTCTCTACGGAGACTTAATCGAGTAACCACTATGTGTACTTATGC
>CAVGQS010000225.1:0-2006 GCA_963631415.1 Lactococcus garvieae
GTCCGGAGATAGCCATGGCGCCCACGCCTTGTCCAATGAATATGCTGTCGATGATATTGTAGAGTGAAGAGGCCGTCATGGCGATGATAGCGGGTACGGCATACTTGGCAAGCAGTTTCCGAATGTTGTCCGTCCCCAGTTCTGTAGCGACGATTTTCTTGTTTGTTTCTTGCATATCCTTAAATTTGGCTGCAAAGATACGAATTATGTTGCGGTGATTCCGTATCTTTGCCTGTTAAGATAGGTGAAACACCCCGATAGCCACGTGCCAAGGGGCATCCGCCTTACACAACGCAACGTAAACAGACAGACAAATGGAAGTGATATCGCTCTACGAACTGAACCGGCAGGTGCGTCAGCAACTGGCGCAAGGGTTTCCCGACGAAGTGTGGATACACGCCGAGCTAAGCGACGTGCGCACGAATACCACGGGACACTGTTACCTGGAGTTCATTGAGAAGGACAGTCGGGGCAACACCCCCATAGCCCGCGCCCACGGCATGATTTGGGCCAATGTCTACCGCATGCTGAAGCCCTACTTCGAGCAGGAGACGGGCCGTCCCTTCGCCTCCGGCATCAAGGTGTCGGTATGCGTGAAGGTGGACTTTCACGAACTGTACGGCTACTCGCTCACCGTGAGGGACATCGACCCCAACTACACCATTGGCGACATGGCGCGCCAGCGGCGCGAGATACTCCAACGGTTGGAGGAAGAGGGAGTGCTGACGTTGAACAAGGAATTGTCCATCCCCCAGTTACCCCAGCGCATCGCCGTCATCTCGTCCGCCACGGCGGCAGGCTACGGTGACTTCCGCAACCAACTCTTCGGCAATGCACAAGGGTTCGTCTTCTACGTGAAGCTGTTCCCGGCACTGATGCAGGGCGAGCGGGCCGAGGAGTCCGTCATCGAGGCACTCAACAGTATCTACAACGAGGAGGACCGGTGGGATGCCGTGGTCATCATACGTGGCGGAGGAGCCACATCGGACCTCTCCTGTTTCGACTCGTACCTGTTGGCGACTAACTGTGCGCAGTTCCCCTTACCTATTATCACTGGTATCGGTCACGAGCGGGACGACACGGTCATCGACTGCGTGGCGCATACCCGGGTGAAGACCCCTACCGCGGCAGCGGAGTTTCTGATAAGCGTCATGCAGGAGAGTGCCTCGCAGTTAGCGGAGCTGCAGAACAGTATGGAGGCGACGGTGACGAACCGCCTGCACGAGGAGCAGCGCCGTGTGGAGCAGTTGTCCGACAAGCTCTCGACCATCTTTGCCCTGCGCAAATTGCACGAGGAGCAGCGCACGGCATCGCTCTGGCTACGGCTGGCACAGGCCTGCCGACTGCGCATCGCGCAGGAACAGCATGCCCTGGAGCTGATAGAGCAGACCGCCAAGCATGCCTCACCGGAGTTGTTGCTCAAGCGGGGCTACAGCATCACGCTGCACAATGGCCGTGCGGTGACCGACCCGGCACAACTGAAAGAGGGCGATACGCTGGAGACGCGCTTAGCCAAGGGAACCATAAAGAGTATAGTCAAGAAATAAACAAGTAAAGAGATATGACAGCAAAGAAAGAATCGTACGAAGCGTCCATGAAGCGGCTGGAAGCCATCGTGGAACAGATAGAGAACGGCGAACTGGACATCGACCAGCTGAGTGCCAACCTGAAGGAAGCCAAACAGTTGGTGGCCTTCTGCAAGAAACGGCTGTTCGAGGTAGACAGTGAGGTGAAGGAGCTGCTCCAGGCGGACACGGAAGTCTGAGTCGGGTGGGCACGACTGTCGCCAACAGCGAAGGTCGGCTGTGCACCTTTTACAGCCGAGCAGACTGGCAAGGACGCGTCAAATAGACGTTCCTACCCCATTCTGCGTACTATTTAGGCCCGTTCTATAAAATATCTTCCAAAAACGTCGGCCATTACTAAACTTTTGTCTATTTTTGCTCGACAATTTGAAGAATATATAAACTTGAAATAGATATGAAAGAGATTGATTGGTCCAATCT
>CAVGQS010000226.1:0-22800 GCA_963631415.1 Lactococcus garvieae
ATTGGGGCTGTGGAGCAGGTCAACATGCCGTTTTGAGTTTTAGCGGACAGCAATATTTCCAAATATTCATATCCCTCCTTGACAAAGCAAAAACGATACAGGCCTCCGTCGCGAGGAACGGTCACCATCCAATATCCGCTGGTGCCGTTCATGTCAATGTTTATCTCAGGGTCGTTCTGCCCGACCAACATGGTGTCTTTGTATATTGACACGCTGACATGTTGCAGTATTTCTTGCGTTATCTGGTCTTTGACAAGGCCAAGAAGGCGGTGCCCTGAATCAGCAAAAGACAATATCGCAAGAACAGAGAAAGATACCGTGAGGAATACTCGCTTTGCCATAAGATTGACGGGAAAGGAAACTGTGCGCTCAACAGAGACCGCCTGCTGAAGCCGTTCTGTTGAGCACAAAGGAAATAAAGTTTAGGGGTTAGAACAACATAGAGAAGGAAAAATTACCTATTGCGGCCAATGAATTGATTTTCTGCTTCAACAACCTCGTGTAGAGTCTGCCAGACGCCAACAAAAAAAAGGCCAAGCCGTCGTAACGGCTTGGCCTTTTTTTTGTTGGTTGTTATGCGCGGACTAATATTCCGCGGGTTCGGTATAGGTCTGTTCCATATTCTCCTCGTACTCGTCCTTGCTGCCAACGACGATGTCTTGGAACTGAGGCATTCCGGTACCGGCAGGGATGAGGTGACCGCAGATGACGTTCTCCTTCATACCCTTGAGGTAGTCTACGCGACCACGGATGGCGGCTTCGTTCAAGACCTTGGTGGTCTCCTGGAACGAGGCTGCCGACATGAAGCTCGAGGTCTGGAGAGCTGCACGCGTGATGCCCTGGAGTATCTGGTTTGAGGTGGCGGGGATAGCGTCACGCACCACGACGGGCTTGAGGTCACGGCGCTTGAGGTAGGAGTTCTCGTCGCGCAGCTTGCGTGCGGTGACAATCATGCCGTTGGTCATGTTCTCGCTGTCGCCAGAGTCCACAACGACTTTCTTGCCCCAGATGCGGTCGTTCTCCTCAAAGAAGTTGATCTTGTCGACAAGGTCGCCCTCCAGGAAGTTGGTGTCGCCAGCGTCTACGATACATACCTTGCGCATCATCTGGCGCACGATTACCTCGAAGTGCTTGTCGTTGATCTTCACACCCTGCAGGCGGTATACGTCCTGCACCTCATTGACGATATACTCCTGAACGGCTGTAGGACCGTTGATGGCCAGGATGTCGGCAGGAGTAATGACGCCGTCGGACAGCGGTGTACCAGCGCGTACGTAGTCGTTCTCCTGAACAAGGATCTGGCGGCTCAGCGGCACGAGGTACTTCTTGGAGTCGCCCACCTTAGGAGTGACGATAATCTCGCGGTTTCCGCGCTTGATGCTGCCCATGCTGATTTCGCCGTCGATTTCGCTGACGATGGCGGGGTTGCTCGGGTTGCGGGCCTCGAAGAGCTCGGTGACACGCGGCAGACCACCGGTGATGTCACCAGCCTTGCCTACGGCGCGAGGAATCTTGACGAGTATCTCACCCGTCTTGACCTGGGCTCCATCGCTGACCACAACGTGGCCGCCGATGGGGAAGTTGTAGGTGCGCACGATGTTGCCGTCTTCGTCAAGGATGTGGCAAGCGGGAACCATCGAACGTTCCTTGGACTCTATGATGATGATTTCGCGAAGACCTGTGGCCTCGTCTTCCTCAATGCGGTAGGTAACGCCTTCCTTGACACCGTCGAACTTAATCTTACCGGCAGACTCCGTAACGATGACTGCGTTGAACGGGTCCCACTGGGCAATGACGGTGCCGGTCTCCACAACGTCGCCGTCGTGAACGAACAGACGAGAGCCGTAGGGGACGTTCTGAGTAGAAAGGACGATGTTGGTGTTTTCGTCGACCTGGCGCACCTCAGCAAGGCGGCTGACCACGATCTGTCCGGGCGTGCCGTCGGGGTTGACAACCTCTACGGTGCGCAACTCGTCGAAGTCGAGGCGAGCCTTGTGGCGGGCCTTAATGGTGGCGTTGGCAACGGCGTTGGACGCGATACCACCGGCGTGGAACGTACGGAGCGTAAGCTGGGTTCCAGGCTCACCGATTGACTGGGCGGCGATGACGCCGACGGCCTCGCCAATCTGAACCATCTTGCTGGTGGCAAGGTTGCGGCCGTAGCACTTCTGGCATACGCCGCGCTTGCTCTCGCAGGTGAGTACCGAGCGGATTTCAACAGTCTCGATGGGCGAAGCCTCTATCTGTGCCACTATAGGCTCGGTGATTTCCTCACCTGCAGGCAGGATGAGCTCGCCAGTAGTGGGGTTGATGATGTCGTGAACACTGACACGGCCCAGGATGCGCTCGCCGAGCGAGGAGATGACCTCGTCGCCGTCCTTGAGCGCAGTGCACTCGAGTCCGCGCAGCGTGCCGCAGTCCTCTTCGTTGATGATGACGTCGTGAGCCACGTCGACCAAACGACGGGTGAGGTAACCGGCGTCGGCTGTCTTAAGCGCCGTGTCGGCAAGACCCTTACGGGCACCGTGGGTGGAGATGAAGTACTCAAGCACCGACATACCCTCCTTGAAGTTAGAGAGGATAGGATTCTCGATGATCTGCGCGCCCTCGGCTCCTGCCTTCTGGGGCTTGGCCATAAGACCACGCATACCTGCAAGCTGGGCAATCTGGTCGGCACTACCACGCGCACCAGAGTCGAGCATCATGAAGACGGAGTTGAAGCCCTGGTCGGCCTCGGTCATCTGCTTCATAAGGGTCTTCTTCAGGTTGTTGTTGACGTGGGTCCAGGTGTCGATCACCTGATTGTAACGTTCCTTGTCGGTGATGAAACCCATGGAGTAGTTGGCAGTGATCTGCTCGATTTCCTCGTTACCCTTCTGCACGAACTCGGCCTTCTCCTTAGGAATGATGATGTCGTCGAGGTTGAACGAAAGTCCGCCCTCATACGCCATCTTGTAACCGAGATTCTTGATTCCGTCAAGGAAGGCGCAAGCGCGGTCCATACCGACGCTCTTGATTACCTTGGCGATGATGTCGCGCAGAGACTTTTTGGATATGATGGTGTTAACATAGCCGATTTCCTTCGGCACGATTTCGTTTACGATGACGCGGCCTACTGAGGTCTCCACCATGGTGGGAACAATCTCGCCAGCGTCGTTGAGGTCGTCAACGACAACCCTGACAACAGCGTGGATGTCCACGCGCTTCTCGTTGTAGGCGATGATGGCCTCTTCGGGACCATAGAACGTCAGCCCCTCGCCCTTAGCGCCCGGACGCAGCTTGGTGATGTAGTAAAGTCCGAGCACCATATCCTGCGAAGGCACCGTGATAGGCGCACCGTTGGCGGGGTTCAGGATGTTGTGGCTCTGGAGCATCAGCGTCTGAGCCTCGATTATAGCCTCGTTGCTGAGGGGGAGGTGCACCGCCATCTGGTCGCCGTCGAAGTCGGCGTTGAACGCCGTACATGCCAGCGGGTGGAGCTGGATGGCCTTGCCCTCAATCATCTTGGGCTGAAACGCCTGGATACCCAGACGGTGAAGTGTCGGCGCACGGTTGAGCAATACGGGGTGACCGCGCATTACGAATTCAAGGATGTCCCACACGATGGGATCCTTGCGGTCTATGATGCGCTTGGCGCTCTTCACGGTCTTGACGATGCCGCGCTCTATAAGGCGGCGGATAATGAACGGCTTGTAGAGTTCGGCAGCCATGAGCTTAGGCAGACCGCACTCACCCATGTTGAGCTCGGGACCTACCACGATCACGGAACGTGCAGAGTAGTCCACGCGCTTACCCAACAGGTTCTGACGGAAGCGGCCCTGCTTGCCCTTCAGCGAGTCGCTCAGAGACTTAAGCGGACGGTTGGAGTCGCTCTTGACCGACGAGCTCTTGCGGGAGTTGTCGAACAGGCAGTCCACAGCCTCCTGCAGCATGCGCTTCTCGTTGCGGAGGATGACCTCAGGAGCCTTGATTTCGATGAGCCTACGCAGACGGTTGTTGCGAATCAGCACGCGGCGGTACAGGTCGTTGAGGTCAGAGGTGGCGAAACGGCCACCGTCAAGCGGCACGAGCGGACGCAGGTCAGGCGGAGTGACGGGCAGCACCTTCATCACCATCCATTCCGGACGGTTAATGCCCTTGCTCGAACGGAATGCCTCTACTACCTGCAGGCGCTTCAGAGCCTCGGTCTTGCGCTGCTGCGAAGTGTCGGTGTGGGCACGGTCGCGGAGCTCAAACGACAGCTTGTCGAGATCTATGTTGGAAAGGAGGTCGTAGATAGCCTCGCCGCCCATCTTGGCGATGAACTTTGCAGGGTCCTCGTTGTCGAGCTGTGCGTTCTCTGCCGGGAGCTTGTCCATGAAGTCGAGATACTCGTCTTCAGAGAGGAGGTCCAGCTTGCGGAGCACGCCGTCTTCGATGCCGCGCCTGTCTTCATCGTTCTCGGGTGCGAAGATACCCGGATTGATTACCACATAGCGCTCGTAGTATATGATTGATTCCAGTTTCTTGGACGGGATGCCCAAGAGGTAGCTCATCTTGCTGGGGAGGGTACGGAAATACCAGATGTGGGCCACGGGCACCTGGAGATTGATGTGGCCGCTACGCTCACGGCGCACCTTCTTCTCGGTCACCTCAACGCCGCAACGGTCACACACCGTGCCCTTGTAGCGAATGCGCTTGTACTTACCGCAATTACACTCATAGTCCTTGATAGGGCCAAAAATCTTTTCGCAGAACAAGCCGTCACGTTCGGGCTTGTAGGTGCGGTAGTTGATGGTCTCGGGCTTTGTTACTTCGCCGTGAGAGTTTTCCAAAATCTCTTCTGGAGAAGCCAAACCAATAGTTATCTTGGAGAACGAACCCTTTGATTTTGTTTCTTTCTTGAATGCCATATTGATTTATGATGTATAAATGGGGTAATTTTAATCTAACTTAATGCTCAGACCCAGACCGCGGAGCTCATGCAGAAGCACGTTGAGCGATTCCGGAATGCCCGGCGTCGGTATCGGGTCGCCCTTGACGATAGCCTCATAGGACTTGGCGCGCCCTACTACATCGTCCGACTTGATGGTGAGCATCTCCTGGAGCACGTGAGAAGCACCGAATGCCTCAAGTGCCCAGACCTCCATCTCTCCGAAACGCTGACCACCGAACTGAGCCTTACCGCCAAGCGGCTGCTGCGTGATGAGAGAGTACGGACCAATGGAACGGGCGTGCATCTTGTCTTCAACCATGTGGCCGAGCTTAAGCATATAGGTAATGCCCACTGTGGCCTTTTGGTCAAACTTCTCGCCCGTGGCACCGTCATACAGCTGGGTCGAGCCCAAATGGGGCAGGCCTGCCTTGTCGGTCCACTCTTCTAGGTCTGCCAAAGAGGCGCCGTCGAAAATCGGGGTGGCAAACTTCACGCCCATCTTGCTGCCGGCGTAACCGAGCACAGCCTCAAAAATCTGGCCAAGGTTCATACGCGAAGGCACACCCAGCGGGTTGAGCACGATGTCCACAGGTGTTCCGTCCTCAAGGAACGGCATGTCTTCCTGACGCACAATCTTCGACACGATACCCTTGTTACCGTGACGGCCGGCCATCTTGTCACCAACGCCAATCTTGCGCTTCTTGGCCACAAGCACCTTGGCGAGCTGGAGAACGCCCGAAGGCAGTTCGTCGCCGATGGTGACGGCAAAGTTCTTGCGCTTGAGCTCGGCGTCGCGCTCCCTGTACTTCTTGAGGTAGTTCATCACAAGCTTGAAGATAAGCTCGTTGGTGTGCTCATCCTTGGTCCATCCGCTGAGCTGTATAGAGGAGTAGTCTATAGTTTCGAGTATGGCTTTTGTGAACTTAGTGCCCTCAGGAATGGCGGTCTCTCCCAGGTTGTTCTTGACGCCACAGGCGGTCTGACCCTTCGTCAGCACAAGGAGTTTGTCCACAAGGACTCCTTTCAGCTTGGCCACGTCGGCCTCAAAGTCTTCCTGAATCTTTGCCAGCACCTTCTTGTCTTCCGCACGCGAAGAACGGGTCTTCTGGGCACGGGCAAACATGTGCTTGTCGATGATGACGCCTGAAAGTGACGGGTTGGCCTTCAGCGAAGCGTCTTTCACATCGCCTGCCCTGTCGCCGAAGATGGCGCGCAGCAGTTTCTCTTCCGGCGACGGGTCGCTCTCGCCCTTCGGAGTAATCTTACCAATCAGGATGTCGCCCGGCTCAACGCGCACGCCGATACGTACCACGCCGTTCTCGTCGAGGTTCCTGGTGGCCTCTTCGCTAACATTAGGTATGTCAGAGGTGAACTCTTCCTGACCGCGCTTCGTCTCGCGCACGGCAAGAGAGTATTCGTCTACATGTACAGATGTGAGGATATCCTCGCGCACCAGTCGCTCGTTGAGCACGATGGCGTCCTCATAGTTGTAACCCTTCCAGGGCATGTATGCCACGAGGAGGTTGCGGCCAAGCGCCAGCTCGCCCTGAGCCGTAGCGTAGCCTTCAGTGAGGATGTCGCCCTTCTTGACTCTGTCGCCCTTCTTGCAGATAGGACGGAGGTCGATGGTCATGTTCTGGTTTGTGCGGCGGAACTTAGGCAGTTTGTATTCTTTCACCGCACTGTCGAAGCTTACGAATTCCTCGTCTTCGGTGCGGTCATAGCGGATGACAATCTTGGAGGCGTCAACATACTCTATCACGCCAGCACCCTCCGCTGCTATCATAGTGCGGGAGTCTTCGCAGACCTGCTTCTCGATACCGGTACCCACGATAGGCTGCTCTGTCCTGATGAGTGGCACAGCCTGGCGCATCATGTTAGATCCCATCAGTGCGCGGTGGGCATCGTCGTGCTCAAGGAACGGAATCAGGGCTGCCGCGATAGAGGCTATCTGCTGCGGAGCAACGTCCATATATTCCACCTGCGAAGGGGGCACTACTGGGTAGTCGGCGTCCTGGCGGCATTTCACCACCTTGCGAATGAAGGTTCCGTCTTCATTCAGCGGAGCGTTGCCCTGGCCTATTATCTTCTGGTCCTCCTCTTCTGCAGAGAGATAGACGATGTGGTCGTTGTTAAGGTCTACCACAGAGTCCTTAACCTTGCGGTACGGAGTCTCAATGAAACCAAGCTCGTTTATCTTGGCATAGACGCAGAGCGAGGAGATAAGACCGATGTTCGGGCCTTCAGGCGACTCGATAGGACACAGGCGGCCATAGTGGGTGTAGTGCACGTCGCGCACCTCAAATCCGGCACGGTCGCGCGTCAGACCGCCAGGACCGAGGGCAGACAGACGGCGCTTGTGGGTCACCTCTGCCAGCGGATTGGTCTGGTCCATAAACTGCGAGAGCGGGTTGGCTCCGAAGAACGAGTTTATCACAGACGAAACGGTCTTCGAGTTTATCAGGTCTGTAGGCGAGAACACTTCGTAGTCCCTCACGTTCATGCGCTCGCGGATGGTGCGGCTCATGCGCGTCAGACCTATGTTGAACTGGTTGGCCAGCTGCTCGCCCACCGTGCGCACGCGGCGGTTGCTCAAGTGGTCGATATCGTCGAGCTGGGCCTTGGAGTTTATGAGTTGGATGAGATATTTGATAATCTCAATGATATCTTCTTTGGTAAGCACACGCACGCTGGCGTCAGTCTTCAGTCCGAGCTTGTGGTTGATGCGGTAGCGTCCCACCTCACCCAGGTCGTAGCGGCGGTCGGAGAAGAACAGGTTGTTGATCACCTCGCGGGCGCTTGCGTCGTCAGCCGGCTCTGCGTTGCGCAGCGAACGGTATATTGTGTTGATGGCTTCAATCTCCGAGTTGCTCGGATCCTTCTGCAGGGTATTGAAGATTATGGAGTAGTCGAGAGCTGCGTCTTCCTTGTGCACGAGGATAGTCTTCTCTCCGCTTTCAAGAATTCTGGCGGCAACCTCTTCGTCGATGATGGTCTCACGGTTCACCAGCACCTCCTGGCGCGGATTGATGCTAACCTCACCCGTGTCTTCGTCCACGAAGTCCTCCGACCATTTCCTAACCACGTGGGCAGCCAGCTTCTTGCCGTAGCACTTCTTCAGGCCAGCCTTGGTCACCTTCAGTTCTTCGGCAAGGTCAAACACGTCAAGGATGTCCTTGTCGCTCTCAAAACCGATAGCGCGCAGCAGCGTTGTCACGGGCAACTTCTTCTTGCGGTCGATGTACGCGTACATCACGTTGTTGATGTCGGTGGCAAACTCTATCCACGAACCCTTGAACGGAATGATGCGAGCCGAATAGAGCTTGGTTCCGTTAGAGTGGGTCGACGAACCGAAGAACACGCCCGGAGAACGGTGAAGCTGTGAAACGACAACACGCTCGGCACCGTTGATGATGAACGTGCCGTTGTCCGTCATATAAGGAATGGGGCCCAGAAAGACGTCCTGAATCTGAGTAGCGAAATCCTCGTGGTCAGGGTCGGTGCAATACAACTTGAGCTTAGCCCTCAAAGGCACACTGTAGGTGAGGCCGCCTATCAGACACTCCTCAATGGTGTAGCGGGGAGGGTCAATATAGTAGTCCAAAAACTCAAGCACAAAATTATTGCGAGTGTCAGAAATAGGGAAATTCTCTGCAAATACCTTGTACAAGCCATCATTCTTGCGCAATTCTGGCGGCGTGTCCAGTTGGAAGAACTCCCTGAACGACTTCAGCTGCACATCCAGAAAATCAGGATAAGGCATCGGCTTTCTGATTGACGCAAAATTAATTCTATTGTTTACTATCTGAGACATAAAAACGCGCGTTATCGTTTGTTGTAAATATTTCTGTAATCTTTGTCGCCCCCTTGGGCCTTACTCGCTTGAGGCGCGGCGCTCGTCGCGTGCGCACCCCTCGTCCGGCCGCCGTAATCCGCAAATACACACGGGGCTGGTATGTATACGGATACAAAAAGGTTAAGAACCCCCTACCAGAGGATTCTTAACCGATGATGTCTTCGTTGAGCGGAATTACTTAATCTCCACTTCGCCGCCGGCCTCTTCGATAGCCTTCTTCAGAGCCTCAGCGTCGTCCTTGGAAACGCCTTCCTTAACAGCCTTAGGAGCAGCGTCTACGAGTTCCTTAGCCTCTTTCAGACCAAGACCACAAGCTTCCTTAACGGCCTTAACAACCTGGAGCTTAGCGGCACCGGCGCTCTTCAACACTACGTCAAAGGAAGTCTTCTCCTCTGCTGCCTCGGCTGCGCCACCGGCTGCAGGACCAGCAACAGCTACAGCGGCAGCTGCAGGCTCAATGCCGTATTCTTCCTTCAATACTGTTACCAAATCATTTACTTCCTTTACTGTCAAATTAACCAATTCTTCAGCAATAGCTTTAATATCTGCCATTTTTATTCTAAATTAAATTGTTTATACTAAATAAATGTTAAAACTGATGCTTCAAGCAACGTACTCCATTAAGCACGCTCGCTCAAAGTCTTGAGGACACCGTGAATATTGTTGCCTCCAGACTGGAGAGCGGAAACAACATTCTTGATCGGAGACTGAAGCAAAGCAACAACGTCGGCGATGAGTTCGTCCTTGCTCTTGAGAGAAGCGAGTGCTTCGAGCTGGTCACCACTAAAGAATCCACCCTCAGCATAAGCGGCCTTGAGAGCCTTCACGCCAGACTTCGGGTTGTTCTTCAGCATCTTGCCGGGAACGTTGGCTACCTCTGTAAACAGTACAGAAGTGGTGCCTTTCAGAGAATCATACAGAGGGGAGAAATCCGTCTCAGATGCCTCAAGAGCCTTCTGGAAAAGGGTATTCTTGACGGTCACCATCTTCACGTTCTGCTTGAAGCACAAACGGCGGAGAGCGGTAGTCTGCTCAGCGTTAAGACCCTCAGTGTCTACAAGGTAGAAATGAGGATACTTCGTAAGCATCTCACCCAAATTAGCTATAACTACGTTTTTATCTTCTTTTCTCATGATTGACTTCTTTGTTATTATTCAACGACGCTTTTCGGATCAATCTTGATACCTCTACTCATGGTAGTCGAGATGAAAACGCTCTTCACATAGGTGCCTTTGGCGGTGGAGGGCTTCAGCTTCATGATGGTAGACATAAACGCACTGGCGTTCTCTACTATCTTGCCCGGCTCAAAGGAAATCTTGCCGATAGAGGCATGGATAATGCCCGACTTGTCAACCTTGAAATCTATCTTACCGGCCTTGACCTCCGTCACAGCCTTGGCTACATCCATTGTCACAGTACCAGCCTTCGGGTTAGGCATAAGTCCGCGAGGACCCAGCACGCGGCCCAACGGACCGAGCTTGCCCATCACGGCAGGCATAGTGATCACTACATCAATGTCAGTCCAGCCGCCCTTGATTTTGTCGATATACTCGTCAAGACCAACATAGTCGGCTCCAGCAGCTTTTGCCTCAGCCTCCTTGTCGGGAGTACACAGAACCAACACCCTGACCGTCTTGCCGGTGCCGTTAGGCAGTGTGCACACGCCGCGGACCATCTGGTTGGCCTTGCGCGGGTCTACACCCAGACGCACGTCCATGTCCACAGACGCGTCAAACTTGGTCGTCGTAATCTCCTTGAGGAGCTCAGACGCCTCAGCAAGGGTATAGGACTTTCCTGCTTCAATCTTCCCGGCGGTCAACTTCTGGTTTTTTGTAAGTTTACTCATTGTTTGAAGATTTTAGTTGTTTGCGGGAAATTCCCCGGTTACAGTGATACCCATACTGCGGGCAGTACCAGCTATCAGGCGCATTGCGCTCTCCACAGTGAAACAGTTCAAGTCGGGCATCTTGTCTTCTGCTATCGCCTTGATCTGATCCCATGTCACGGAGGCAACCTTCTTGCGGTTAGGCTCCGAAGAACCCTTCTTCGCCTTGGCTGCTTCCATAAGCTGAACTGCTGCAGGAGGAGTCTTTATGACAAATGTAAAGCTCTTGTCATCATAATAAGTGATGACTACAGGCAACACCTTACCTGCCTTGCTCTGCGTCAGTGCATTGAACTGCTTGCAGAAATCCATGATGTTCAAACCCTTCGAACCGAGGGCAGGACCAACTGGAGGCGAAGGATTCGCAGCGCCGCCTTTAATCTGTAATTTGATTATTCCAGCAACTTCTTTAGCCATTGTTTTTATTGTTTTTTATTGTTTCGAGGCTCTTCAGCTCCGTCCGTAACATAACGGCGCTAAAGTTTCTCAACTTGTCCGAAACCAAGGTTCAAAGCCGTCTCGCGACCGAACACCTTGACCAACACCGTCAGCTTCTTCCTCTCGGCATTGACATCGTTGATGATGCCGTTGAAAGAAGAAAACGGACCGTCGGTAACCTTGACCTGCTCGCCAACCAGAAAAGTGTAGTCGTTGTCCAACTCCACGTTTTCAGATTCAGCGTTACCCATGAGTCTGTCGACTTCGCTCTGCCTTATCGGCGTAGGATTATCCATGCCGCCAAGGATGCCCACTACATTGGGCACATTGCGAAGCGCATGGCATATCTCACCGACCATGGCCGCCTGAACGTACACATAGCCGGAATAGAGAATGCGGTCAGCCACAACGCGCTTTCCATTGCGCGCCTGGACAACCTTCTCTGTAGGCACCAGCACCTGGGCGACATATGCGCCGTAGGCACCGTTGCTAATGCCAGCGTCGATATACTCCTTTACCTTGCTCTCCTTGCCAGTAATTGCACGAAGCACATACCATTTCATATCAGCCATAGCGCAATTCTATTCAGGAAGTCAATGAGGATATACCGATGTCATCACAAACTCAAACAGCTTGTCCATGGCAAACACCACAATAGCAATAATCACGGAAGCGGATAAAACGATCAGTGCCTTGTGAGTCAGCTCATTACGGGTAGGCCAGGTTGTCTTATGGGCAAGTTCCTCATAAGAACCTTTACAGTATTTGACTAACTTCTTAAACATATACTTTGTTTTTTGGCACGGGAAGAGAGGCTCGAACTCCCGACACCTGGTTTTGGAGACCAGTGCTCTACCAACTGAGCTATTCCCGTAAACAAGTCCCCTGCGCAAGATTGTGCGTCCAACACAGGGGACTCCTTTTAATTATCTTTCAGCTTTCTCGGCTGAGGATTAGTCCATGATTTCGGTAATCTGGCCAGAACCTACCGTACGGCCACCTTCACGGATGGCGAAACGGAGACCTACGTTGAGGGCTACAGCGTAGATGAGCTCTACGGTGATTTCAACGTTATCGCCAGGCATTACCATGTCAGTTCCTTCCGGCAGAGAGATTTCACCGGTGCAGTCCATGGTGCGGAGGTAGAACTGAGGACGATACTTGTTGCCGAACGGAGTGTGGCGGCCGCCTTCTTCCTTCTTCAGCACGTAGATGGAAGCCTTGAACTTCTTGTAAGGCTTGATCACACCCGGGTGGGTGATTACCATACCACGCTTGATTTCAGTCTTGTCGATACCGCGGAGAAGCAGACCTACGTTGTCGCCAGCCTCACCCTGATCGAGGATCTTGCGGAACATCTCGACACCGGTAACAACCGACTTCTTGTCCTCACCAAGACCGAGGATCTGAACTTCGTCACCAACCTTGATGACACCAGTCTCGATACGGCCAGTAGCCACAGTACCACGACCAGTGATGGAGAACACGTCCTCCACAGGCATCAGGAAGGGCTTCTCTACGTCGCGAACAGGCTCCTGAATCCAGGTGTCGCAAGCGTTCATGAGCTCCATGATCTTGTCAGTCCACTCAGGCACACCGTTCAGGGCGCCCAGCGCAGAACCGCGGATGATAGGAGTATCCTCTTCGAACTCATAAGACTCGAGGAGTTCCCTAACTTCCATTTCAACGAGCTCAAGCATCTCCTCGTCGTCAACCATGTCACACTTGTTGAGGAACACAACAAGACGGGGCACGTTTACTTGGCGTGCAAGAAGGATATGTTCACGAGTCTGGGGCATAGGACCGTCAGTAGCGGCTACCACGATGATGGCGCCGTCCATCTGGGCAGCACCAGTTACCATGTTCTTCACATAGTCGGCGTGACCCGGGCAGTCTACGTGAGCGTAGTGACGCTTCTCTGTCTCATACTCGATGTGTGCGGTGTTGATAGTGATACCACGCTCCTTCTCTTCGGGAGCGTTGTCAATCTGGTCGAAAGACTTTACTTCCTCGCTACCGAAGCCCTTCTCGTGAAGAACCTTAGAGATAGCAGCGGTCAGAGTGGTCTTACCGTGGTCAACGTGACCAATTGTACCAATGTTAACATGCGGTTTGGTACGTACGAACGTTTCTTTTGCCATAATTTCAGTTTATTTGATGTTGAGATATTCTTGACCAAAAAGAGAGACATAACACCGCGTGTGCCGGCCTCTCTCACTTCAGTACTTCTGTTATTATTTGAGCTGCTTCTGAGAGTTGAACTCAGGACCTCATCCTTACCAAGGATGCGCTCTACCACTGAGCTAAAGCAGCAATCACTGTTATCTTATTAAGAGCGGAAGACGGGGCTCAAACCCGCGACCCCCAGCTTGGAAGGCTAGTGCTCTATCAACTGAGCTACTTCCGCGTTGCGCCTAACCGGCTTCTCTGTGCTTGCAAGCTAAACGTGGGTGCTGATGGATTCGAACCACCGAAGTCGAAAGACAGCAGATTTACAGTCTGCCCCATTTGGCCACTCTGGAAAACACCCGAGTCTATTCCGTCATCCCGTCCGCCGATTCCGCCGTGTCACCACTGCGAGACCACTGCAGGACTCCGAAACGAGTGCAAAGGTAATAACATTTTCTTTCTCAAACAAGTTTTCGCGACTTTTTTCAAAAAAAAGAGGATTTTTCTCCTCTCACAGCCGCCGAAACCGCCCTTGCAGACGCATTTTGCCGCCTACAAACCCCAAAGAAGCACCACTTGCACTATCACAACACGCGCAAACATACACAACGGGTAAACCGTAGTATACGCCACCGAGGCTTTGTTGGCGTCAGTCGTGCCGTTCACGTAGTCCAGCGCCATGGGGTTAGCCATGCTGCCGCACAGCAGTCCGCCCACTGCCGGCAGTCCCAGATTGGTGAACTTCAGCGCAAACCACCCCACCAGCACCACTGGCAGCACAGTAATAAGAAGCCCCAGACCTATCCACAACGCACCATCAGCCCCAACTACGGTGTCAAAGAACCGTGGACCAGCAGTCAGTCCCAAGCATGCCAGATACACGGACAACCCCAATCCCCGCAGCATACGATTGGCGCTGTTGGTGGTGTAGGTCACCATGTGCAAGCGAGGCCCGTAGGCTCCAACCAGTATGCCAACCACTATCGGGCCACCAGCAAGGCCCAGCTTCACCGGCACTCCCACCGAGGGCAGGCTCAAGGGAATCGCCCCTAGCAGCAGGCCGAGCACTATGCCCAGAAATATCGCCGCCAGGTTGGGCTCGTCAAGATTAGCCACCACGTCGCCCATGTGTGCAGCCACGTGCTCCACGGCCCTCTCCTCGCCCACCACCGTGATGCGGTCGCCCATACACAGCACCAGGTCGGGCGTCGCCACAAGGTCTATGCCGGCTCTGCTCACACGGCTCACATTGACCGAAAACCTGTTGCGCAGCTGCATCGCGCCGAGCCGCTTCCCGTTAATGCCCGGTCGCGTCACCACTATGCGCTTCGACACTATATGACTATCTATCTTGTCCCAGTCCACATCCTTGCGG
Organism: Lactococcus garvieae; assembly: GCA_963631415.1. Classification (GTDB taxonomy): domain Bacteria; phylum Bacteroidota; class Bacteroidia; order Bacteroidales; family Bacteroidaceae; genus UBA6382. Next base: position 14,639 of record CAVGQS010000226.1, read on the forward strand.
TTCCAGTCGGTGGCGTCGCGCTCGCCGAAGAGTACGGTCAGGTAGTCTGCATCCTTGCGGTGGGCAATCACAAGTATCCGGTCGCCAGCCTTGAGCACGGTATTAGCCGTAGGCAGCGTTACCTTGCCGTCACGCCATAGCCTCGATGCCACAAACTCGGTCTTCGACAGGCTCGTCACCTCGCCCAGCGTCTTGCCGCACACCGCCACGTTGCGCACATGAAACGAAACGATGTAAGGAGCGGCATCCTTCTCAGGCTCGTCCTGCGCCTCACTGCCCTTACCAGTCTTGCTGGCCAGCACTCTCAGCAGCATGAAGGCCGCTATCACGCCAACCACGCCCAACGGGTAGGTCACCGCACAGCCCAACGACAGCGACGCGGCTTCGTCCGCCATGCCGGCCTGCGCCATGGCCTGTTGAGCCGCACCCAGAGCAGGCGTATTGGTGGTAGCGCCGCATATCACTCCCGTCATGTCGGGCAAACTCACGCCAGTCACGCCACACAACGCCAAGGCCAGCATAGTGCCGACCAGCACCACGACCAGACCTATAAAGTTGAGCCGTGCGCCACCATGTCTGAAGGCGCCCACAAAACCGGGACCCACCTGCAGACCGAGCGAATAGACAAAAAGCACCAAACCAGCGTCCATCGCATACTGCACCATTGTGCCGTTGACATGCAGACCGCTGTAGCCAGCCATGATGCCAGCAAAAAACACGAAGGTCACACCCAGGCTCACGCCCCTAACCTTTATCTTGCCCAAAACAATGCCCACAGCGCATACCACCGCTATCAGCAGCACCGCCGACACACTGTCAGACAACTCAAACAGCGAACTGATCTTGTCCATCTACATATATAATAAGGTATATAACGACATATAAATAGGGTATAGCACGACCTTCTCCGCAAACCTCTTGCCAGAGGCTAACGACTCCGGTCCGACCAAAGGCTAACGGCACAAGTTTGTGCCCGGAGACCAACTGTACAAGTCTTGTCAGACGATAACCGCTCCGTTCTTGCCTGGTGCCAGCCGCCCCAGAACCGTCGCGTGCAAAATTATGAAAACCTTTTAATCCGCTGCGAAAACTCGTGATTGTTTCATCCTCTTACTCTCACCTTTGTCACAAAAACCAATTTATTAGTCATTTCATTCTACTTTTAGTCAGAAAATCACGCTACCGCAAACTTACATTACGCAGTTATGAAAATCCTCATTGAAAATTTGGTTTTCTCACACGCCTTTCCCCGCCAATAACTCGCCAAAACTGCATTTTTTCGCAAGTTTTGGCGAGCTATCCACCTGAATAACTCACCAAAATCGCCTTTTTTCGGCAGTTTTGGCAAGTTTTCCATTCCGATAACTTGCCAAAACTAATTGTTTTTCTTAATTTTGGCGAGTTATTCAGAACTTTCTATTGCTTTGCTTATGAACAAACTGATTGGAAGACAGCAAGAACAGGCCAAACTTCAGGCCTGTGTGGAGTCGGGGCGGTCGGAGTTTGTGGTGGTCTACGGTCGTCGCCGCATAGGAAAGACGTTTCTTGTGAGGCGGTTTTTCAAGGACTGCTATGCGTTCTCCTTTGTGGGGAAGCACGAGATGCCGCGCGAGCAGCAGCTGGCAGAGTTTGCCAAAGAACTGGGCAGGTATTCGCAATCGGCTTTTGTTCCCAGCCTGAAATCGTGGACTGAGGCCTTCGATGCCTTACAGAAAATGCTGGAATCATCCAAGAAACAAGGCAAGAAGGTCATATTTCTTGACGAAATGCCTTGGATGGACACTCCAAAGTCTGATTTTGTATCAGCCTTGGAAAACTTCTGGAACGGGTGGGCCAACATGCGCGACGATATCCTCTTGGTGGCTTGCGGCTCTGCTACCTCGTGGATGGCAGACAAGCTTCTGCATAACCAGGGAGGCCTTTTCAACCGTATCACGCAGAGACTCTATCTCCGACCGTTCAATCTGCACGAGACGGAGGAGTATCTGGAGGAGAACCGCTTCGGATGGGACCGCTACCAGACAGCCCAGTGCTACATGATCTTGGGCGGCATTCCTTTTTACCTGACGTTGCTCAACCCTAAACTCTCGTTGTTGAGCAACATTGACGAACTCTTCTTTTCCGATGCGCACGCTTTGTTGCGTACAGAGTACAACGAGTTGTATTCCACCCTGTTCAAGCGCCCAGAGAACTACATGACGGTCATCAGGCTTCTTACAGAGCGCAAGGAGGGGTTCACCCGAAAGGAAATCAGCGAAAAAACAAAATTGGAAGGCTCTGCCCTTACCAAGATTCTGTCTGACTTGGAGCAGTGCGACTTCATCCTCTCCTACGCCCGCTACGGCAATACTAAGAACAACGCCATCTACCGCATCAAGGACTTCTACACGCTGTTCTACTACAAGTATGTGCATGGCATGGACACCAAGGACCGCCACCGTTGGACTCACCTGTCGTCCTCTGCCCAAGTATCAAGTTGGCAGGGGTTCAGCTTTGAGCTCTTGTGCCTCTTGCACTTGGATGAAATAAAGAAGGCATTGGGCATAGACCGCATACTCAACGACGCGAGTGCCTGGCGCAGCAAGCAGACGGAAAGAAACACACAGATTGACCTGGTGATAGAACGTGCCGACCACAACATCAATCTTTGTGAGATGAAATTTTCTACAGGCATGTACGCCATTGACAAAGAGTACGAGCAGAAACTCCGTGAGCGCATGTCTATCTTTCAGGCTGAGACCAAGACCCGATGCAGCACACGACTGACCATGGTGACCACTTACGGAGTCTTGCAGAACAAGCATTCCGGCATCGTGAGCGACGAGGTCGCGCTGGACGACTTGTTTTGAATAAGACGAACCCATAGCAAGGCTTTTGAAAAGCCTACCTCGTCACATTTGGCGGAGTTTGTTTGCGGACACTCTCCGTCCCCCTCCTTTTTTTGCCTCCTCTCCGCCACTTTCCGCCACGGACTTAGTAACTTTGCCTACGGCAAGGCCTGGAGGCTTGCCACAAACGAAAAACAAAAAACAAACATATATGAAACAGAAAATAGCAGACCGTGTGGCGGCATTGCGCCAGTGGATGAAGGAAAAAAAACTTAGCGCCTACGTCTTCATGTCTACCGACCCGCATGCGGGCGAGTACATCCCCGGCCGTTGGCAGTGCCGCCAGTGGATAAGCGGGTTTGAGGGCAGCGCAGGCACGGCGGTGGTGACGCTCACTGACGCCGCGCTGTGGACCGACTCGCGCTACTTCATAGCCGCTGCCGAAGCGCTCGAGGGCACGCCCTACCAACTGATGAAGGAGGGACAGGAGGGCACTCCGTCTATTGCCGGCTGGCTCGCCACAAACCTGAAGGAAGGCGACACCGTGGGCATCGACGGCGACCTGGTGACCTGCCAGGCGGCAAGGGATCTGCAGGACGAACTGTTAGAACACCGCATATATCTCAGTGGAGACGCAAGTGCCGCCAACGACTTGTGGAAAGTTGGCCGTCCGTCGATGCCGCTCGCCATGGTCAGGATTCAGCCCATGCAGTGGGCAGGCGAAACCGTCGCCAGCAAGGTCGCCCGGCTCATGGACGCCGTGGAGGCCAAGGGGTGCGCCAGCATCTTCATCAGCCAGCTCGACGAGGTGGCGTGGCTGCTCAACCTGCGCGGCGACGACGTCCACTGCAATCCCGTGTTCGTGTCCTACTGCCTCGTCAGCCGCAAGGAGACCGCCCTCTTCTGCTTCCCCGAGAAAATTAGCGACGAGGTCATGGCGTACCTCTCTGCCAACAACGTGAGCCTCTACCCCTACGAAGCGGCCATCGCTGGCCTCGCCAAGGCGGAAGGTCCTGTTCTGCTCTCGCCGCTCACCAACGTCAGCTTGGCATCCATACGCCTCAATGATTTCATGACATTCGACGACCCGCGCGAAGGCTACCTGGTGGACGACTCGCCCATCGCCGCCATGAAGGCGGTCAAGAACGAAGCCGAGATACGCGGCATGAAGCAAGCCATGCTGCAGGACGGCGTAGCTCTCGTCAAGTGGCTCAGGTGGCTGGAGGAGGCAGTGCCACGAGGCGGCGAGACAGAAATGTCTGTAGACCGCAAACTGACCTCGCTGCGCCAGGCCTACGCCGACTTCGAGGGACTGAGTTTCGACACCATCTCCGCCTACCAAGCCCACGGCGCCATCGTTCACTACGAGCCCACTCCCGACACCGACTCCCCGCTCAAGGCGGAGGGCATCCTGCTGGTCGACACCGGCGCGCAATACACCTGCGGCACCACCGACATCACGCGCACCATGCTGCTGGGCGGCACTCCCACCCCTGAGCAGAAGAAGGTATACACTCTCGTGCTCAAGGGCCACATAGCGCTTAGCCGCCTCAAGTTCCCGCGCGGAGCCTGCGGCACCCAACTCGACCTCGCCGCGCGCTACGCCATGTGGCAGGAGGGCTACAACTTCGGCCACGGCACGGGCCACGGCGTGGGCGCCCACCTCAACGTACACGAAGGCCCCCACCAGATACGCATGAACCACATGCCGGCGCCCATCGTGGAGGGCATGACGGTGACCGACGAACCGGGACTCTACCTGGAGGGGCGCTTCGGCGTGCGCACGGAGAACGTGCTGCTCTGCGTGCCTTTCACCGAGACGGAGTTCGGACGCTTCGTGGGCTTCGAGCCTCTCACTCTCTGCCCCATCGACACGCGCCTCATCGACACCGCCATGATGACGCCCGTCGAGACATCGTGGCTCAACGCCTACCACCAGACGGTGCTCTCCGCCCTCCTCCCCCACCTCGACGACCCGGCCGACCGCGCCTGGCTCCAACAGGCCTGCGCCCCGCTCTAACCCAACACCCAACACATAAAACACAAAACACAACACCCACCAATGGCTCTCATAAAAACAATACAAGGAAAAACGCCTAAGTTCGGCAAAAACTGCTACCTCTCCGAAAACGCCACCGTCATAGGCGAAGTGGAGATGGGCGACAACTGCAGCATCTGGTTCAACGCCGTCGTCCGCGGCGACGTCAACTACATCAAGATTGGTGACCGCGTCAACGTGCAGGACGGCTCCTGCCTCCACACTCTCTACAAGAAGGCCGCCATCGAGATTGGCGACGACGTCACCATAGGCCACAACGTCACGGTCCACGGCGCCAAGATAGCCAGCGGCGCGCTCATAGGCATGGGCGCCACGCTGCTCGACGACTGCCAGATAGGCGAAGGCGCCATCGTGGCTGCCGGCGCGCTGGTGCTCAAAAACACTAAGGTGGGCGCTGGCGAACTGTGGGGCGGAGTGCCCGCCAAGTTCATCAAGAAAGTGGACCCCGCCCAGGCGCGCGAGCTCAACATTGGCATCGCCTCCCACTACCTTATGTATACCAAGTGGTTCGCCGAAGAGAACCCCGACACAATCGTCAACCCCGCCGCCCAGTAGCCCGATGACTTATGTGTCGGTGATATTGCCCGTGCCGGTCAAGGGCTCGTTTACCTATGCCCTGCCCTCCGACGGCGGCTGCCGTGTGGCGGTCGGCTGCAGGGTCGTCGTGCCCTTCGGCACCGACAAGCTCTACACGGGCATCGTAGCAGAGATTTCCGACACGCCGCCCGCCGGCGACTTCAAAATCAGGGAGGTCTCCGAGGTGCTCGACACCGCCCCTGTGGTTGGGCAGCCCGAACTGCGGCTGTGGCATTGGATGGCTGACTACTACATGTGCTCGGTGGGCGACGTGATGAAGGCGGCCTTGCCCAGCGGCATGAAGCTGGCGAGCGAAACGACCGTGCGGCTGGCTGAGGGCTTCGCCGACTTCGACAGCCTCACCAAGTCCGAGGCTGCAATCACCGACCTCCTTCGCAGCGGCAAGGGCGCCACCATAGCGCAGATGCAGAAGTCGGTGCCGCGCAGCGGACTGATGCGCGGCGTGCGCTCGCTGATGGACAAGGGCGCCGTCGAAGTGAGCGAAACGCTCGAGAAGACCTACAAGCCCAAGAAGGAGATGCACGTCAGGCTCTGCCCCAGCTACATGAACCAAGCGGCGCTCGACTCCCTCCTCCAGTCGCTCGCCAAAACGCCACGCCGCCTCGCCATCATCGCCAAACTGATTGAGATGTCAGGTGTCACCGCAGCCCTCAAACTTAAAAACCCCAAGCTGCTCTGCGAGGTGAGCCGCGCCGACCTGCTCAAGGAGTCGGGAGCCGCTTCCTCAGCGCTGCTCGGACTCAAGGCCAAGGGCGTGGTCGAGACCTACGACTTCGAGGTGAAGCGCCTGCACGCCTTCACCGGCAGCGTCAACGACCAAATCACGCTCTCGCCAGCACAGCAGGGGGCGTTCGACGGCATCTGCCGCTCGCTCTCCGACAAGGGCGTCTGCCTGCTCCACGGCGTCACCTCGAGCGGCAAGACGGAAATCTACATTCAGCTCATGAAGCGGTGCCTCGCCCAGGGCAAACGGGTGCTCTACATGCTGCCAGAGATAGCCCTCACCACTCAAATCACCAAGCGCCTGCAGCGCGTCTTCGGCGACAGGCTGGGCGTCTGCCACTCCAAGTTCCCCGACGCCGAGCGCGTCGAGATATGGCGCAAGCAGATGGGCGACAAACCCTACGACATCATCCTGGGAGCACGCTCCTCGCTCTTCCTGCCGCAGAGAGACCTGGGACTGGTCATCGTAGACGAGGAGCACGAAACGAGCTACAAGCAGCAGGACCCCGCCCCGCGCTACAACGGCCGCGACACGGCCATCGTGCTGGCCCGACTCCACGGCGCCAAGGTGGTGCTCGGCTCCGCCACGCCCTCAGTTGAGAGTTTCTTCAACGCCGAGCGCGGCAAGTACGGCTACGTACGCCTCGACAAGCGCTTTGGCGACATGATGCTGCCGCTGGTCAAGGTGGCAGACGTACAAGACCTCATGAGGCGCAAGATGATGAAGCCGCCCTTCACCCCGCTGCTTGAAGAGGAGATGCGCAAAGCTCTCGAGGTGGGCGAACAAATCATACTTTTCCAAAACCGCCGCGGCTACGCTCCCGTGCTCGAGTGCGCCACCTGCGGCTGGGTGCCCACGTGCCAGTACTGCGACGTGAGCCTCACCTACCACCGCAACGACAACCGGCTGCACTGCCACTACTGCGGCAACACGTTCAGCGTGCCCGAAAAGTGCCCGTCGTGCGAAGGCCAGGACCTCCACGCCCACGGCTTCGGCACCGAGAAGATTGAGGAAGAGGTGCAGCGCCGCTTCCCCAAGGCACGCACCGCGCGCATGGACCTCGACACCACCCGCTCGCGCAACTCCTACGAACGCATCATCAGCGACTTCGCCGCCGGGCGCACCGACATCCTCATCGGCACTCAGATGGTGAGCAAGGGACTGGACTTCGACAACGTCCGCGTGGTGGGCATCCTCGACGCCGACGCCATGCTCTCCGTGCCCGACTTCCGCGCCCACGAACGGGCGTTCCAGATGATGAGCCAGGTGGCGGGACGCGCCGGACGCCGCGCCAAGAGGGGACTGGTGGTGCTGCAGACCAAACACGCCGACTACCCCATCGTGCAGCACGTGGTAGACGACAACTACCGCGCCATGTACGAGGCACAGCTCGCCGAGCGCCGACAGTTCTACTACCCGCCTTACTACCGCCTTATATATATATGGTTGCGCCACCGCGACGAAGCGGTGGTCAACGGCGCAGCCGCACTCACTGCCCAACTGCTTCTCCAGGCGTTTGGCGGCGGTGTACTGGGACCCGACAAACCGCCTGTGGCAAAAATCCACATGCTCCACCTGCGCAAGGCCGCACTCAAGGTGCCGCCCTCAATGCCAGTGGCGGAGGTCCGCGCAAAACTCAATGAAGTGGCCAGCCGCGTCAACTCGGAACGGCGCTACCGCTCCGTCGCGATATACTTCGACGTAGACCCGCTATAAAACTATTGCTGTCCGCCAAACCATTCCAACATTATAGCCCTTGAACCTCCATTCCTCCAAAAAGTCCTTTTCGTGGAAATTCACGCATTTTGTGTGCGCCTCATTTTCAGAGCATTACATCTCGTGCGCACTTAAGAATTTTTAAGTAGGACTTGAGCGATTGAAAACAAGGACTTAAAAAAATTTTATGCGGACTTAACGAAGCTCAAGTCGCCTGAAGCTTGCGACGTCTCCGCCG
>CAVGQS010000227.1:0-16974 GCA_963631415.1 Lactococcus garvieae
GCGTTTCCGCGGAAATTTTTTCGTTAAGTCCGCACGAAAATTTTTTAAGTCCGCACAAAAAACTCTCAAGTACTACCAAAAAACTCGGAAGTGCTGGCGGACGGCATTCTTGTTGTTTTGGGGCTCCGTTGGTTTCCTGGATTTCTTGGCCCGTTGCCTATATATATATAATGTACGCGCGTACCTATTTATATATATAGGCGCCTGTCCGCATTTTGCGTGCGCGGGCGGGGCCGGGGTGAGCGGCGGCACACGGTTGCGTGCGCGCTGGGGTGGGGCGGGGACCGGCGGCGCGGGTTTCGGAAGAGGCTTGCCGGCGGTGCGCTGAGGGGCTCCCGAGAAGTGTTAATGCGTGAAAAAAAATCTGAATTTTACCAAAAGAGGCGAAAAAAGCCTTTTTTGTTGCGAGATAGTGCGATTTTGAGGTACCAAAAGAGTATTGAATTGCTAAGATTCATTAACTTTGTGCATTGCATAGAGTGCCTGTGTTAAGACGGCATGGGAAAATTGTGCAAACTTGACGCAGTGAGACTGCGTCGGGACGAGAAAAATAAAAATAATATAAATTATAAAATCAATGTGTATGAAAAACCGTTTGTTGAGGTTTAGCAAGAAGCTCTTCGGAGCTGTTGGCTTGCTTATGGTCGGCGCGTTGATGTATTCTTGTTCGGATGATTATGATCTGCCTGACAAAACTCCGAGTTGGTTGGGTACTAGCATCTACAATTATCTGGAGAACCAGAAGAACTACACCAACACAATTAGGCTGATTGATGATTTGGATTATGCAACAGTGCTCTCGAGGACTGGCAGCAAGACTCTCTTTGTTGCCGACGACGATGCTTTTGCTGAATTCTTCAAGAAAAACGACTGGGGGGTAACCTGCTACGAGGACCTGACCCTGCAGCAGAAGAAGCTGTTGCTCCACACCGCCATGCTGGACAACCCGTATCTGCTTGAGATGTTGCCCAACCAGACATCGTCGACCACCAGCACCGACGGTAGCTACCTCGACAAGAACGTGTGTATGCGCCGTCCGACGTCGTTGGAGATAACTGACTCCATCTCCTTCTTCAGCTGGAACAGCCCGGCCATCCCGTCTACCTACAACGCAGACGACAAGGACTACTGGTCTCGCTTCAAGACAGAGAGCAAGGGCGGCCTCTATATGGCCAACGACGGTACGGTGCCCATGATGATCCACTGGATTAACGGCCAGATGGAGGAACAGAGCATCACTGACGAAGACTTTGAGATTATTTGCGGACGCTCCCGCGAGAAGAACGACGTGTTCATCTACGGCAGCAAGGTGCTGGAGCAAGACATCACCTGCCAGAACGGTTATGTCGACAAACTCGACCGCGTGCTCCTGGCTCCGACCAACATGGCGGAGATGATTCGCACCAACGGCCGCACCTCTCTCTACAGCCACCTGCTTGACCGCTTCAGCGCTCCGTACTACAACGCTACGCTGACCAACTCGCTCAGGCAGATTGCCGGTTTTGAGGGCGTAGACTCTGTCTTTGAGAAGCGCTACCTCTCCAGCCGCTCGAAGAACGCCTCTTCGCTCGAGACCGACCCGTCTGGCAACAAGGTGTCATACTACCTCAACTATGACCCGGGATGGAATACCTATTATAATGCCAGCCGCAGCGTGCAGCAGGACATCGGCGCCATGTTTGCGCCCACCGACGAGGCTATGGAGAAGTACTTCCTCCCTGGCGGCGGCGGTGAATTCCTGATCAACGCCTACGCGCAGAAGGCCAACACCAGGGAGAACCTGATGGAGAACCTCGACCAGATTCCTCTCGACGTGATCCAGGCCATGATCAACAACTTGATGAAGATTTCGTTCATAGAGTCAGTGCCGAGCAAGTATCTGACCATCATGAACGACGCCCGCGACCCGATGTTCTCCGACGTGTCTTCGGTTGCGGAATACAAGTCTAAGATTGACACTTGCCTTATCGCCAACAACGGCGTGGTGTATGTGATGAACGAAGTGCGCACGCCTGCGAAGTACGCTTCGGTATCGGCTCCGGCGCTGGTGGGCGACAGCCTCCACATCTTCAACTGGGCCATCACTGCCGACGACAAGTATATCACCAATCCTAACAGCGCGCCTCTGAACTCGTTTATCTCCACCTATCTGTTGGCGATGAGCTCTAACTTCAGTTTCTTCATTCCTACCGACAACGCGCTGAAGTGCTACTACGATCCCGTGTCGCAGAACCTGACCCAGCCCTACGTGCTCTCGTTCAGCTACGACTCGAAGAACGCGTCGACGCCTGTGACCGCCTACGCCTACAAGTATGATCCCAATACCTACGAGGTGGACAAGGTGAGACTGACCACGAGCATCAAGTCGTCGCAAGTGAACAACCGCCTGAAGGACATGCTCGACCAGCACATCATCGTGCACGACTCGGCTGACGTGGACGGCATCCTCAACACCAACAAGGAGTTCTTCACCACCAAGGGCGGCGCGCCCATCAAGGTGGAGACCCGCGGCGGCATCAGCAAGGACGGCATCGTGGGCACCCACGTGCAGGGCGCTTGGCAGATTGAGCGCGGCACCTACGCCACCATCAACGAGTACTTCGACCAGACGAAGAAGACCAACGGCTATGGTAACGGTATGACCTACATCATCGACGCGCCCATCCAGGCCACGACCAAATCTGTATATAGGGTAATGAACGACAACGGCGACGAGGACTCTCCCTACGCCAAGTTCTTCCAGCTGTGCCAGGCTGACCCCGACGTGCTTGAAGAGGCAGGCTTCGCCGACGACTACTCAAACCGCACCGACAAGGACAAGGCTCTGGCCAAGTATCAGATCTTCTCTTCGTCGAACCCATGTATGGACTACAACGTGCGCTTCTTCAGCACCTACCGCTACACTGTCTACATCCCCACCAACGAGGCTGTAGAGGCAGAGATAGCCAAGGGCCTGCCTACTTGGGAGTCGATTGCCACCTACATTGAGGAGGCCAAGAACGAGATTTCGCGCAACGAGAACAACTCGAGCTACAACGTGGAGGCTGCCACCGCCGCCTACAAGGCTAAGGCTCAGGCCATGTGTACCTGCCTGCTCAACTTCGTGAAGTACCACTTCCAGGACGACGCTGTCTACAACGACAAGAACTCCCTGAAGAGCACCGAGTACGAGACAGCCTGCATCAATTCGGAAACCAACCGCTACATCACTGTAACCGTACAGAACCCCGGCAACAACAAGCTGACTGTGACCGACAAGACCGGCAACACCTACTCTGTTGACGCCACACGCAACAATATCCTCACCCGCGACCTGCAGTTCGACAAGGCCGGTTCGAGCGCTTCGACAATTGAAACGTCTTCGTTCGCCGTGTTGCACCAGATTGGTGGCGCGCTCCACTTCGTGAAGCTGCCCAACAACCGCTACGAGGGACTTTACAATACTTCCGCCAAGGCCAAGGCTTTCGTCAAGAAGTATCCAATCCGATAAAAAAGTGCAACTATGAACAAGATAAAGTATTTACTGTTATTCGTTCTCTGTCTTGGCGTTTCCTCTATATATGCCCAGAAGAGAATTTCGGGACACGTCTTCAATCCTAAGGACGGTCCTATCATGATGGCAAACGTACTTGAGATTGACGGAAACAACCGTATCCAGTCGTCTACGCAGACGGATATGAGCGGTAACTTCGCGTTGACAATCAAGAATCCCAAGAACAAGCTCAAGGTACACTTCTATGGCTACCGCGTGTTTGAGCAGGTCATTGGCGACAAGACAACTTGGAGAATCCAGCTGACTGAGAACTCCCGCTCCCTGAAGGAAGTGAAGATCTCGGGACGCAAGGTGGTCAAGTCAAACGGCCTTGTGATTCCTGAGCGCGAGGTATCCGTCGCTACGCAGAAACTTGACATGGACGAGATGAAGGGTCTTGCCTTCGAGTCTGCCGACCAGGCCCTGCAGGGTCAGATTGCCGGTCTGGACGTTGTGGCAAACTCCGGTAACCTTGGTTCTGGTATGAGCATGCGTCTGCGTGGTGTGACCACTATCACTGGTAACCAGGAGCCGCTGATCGTTGTCGACGGCCACATCCTTGAAAACTATACCTCTACCGACGTGGACCTCCAGGACATGGACAACACCGAACAGTTCGCCAACCTCCTCTCGGTCAATGTGGAAGACATCAAGTCGATTGAGGTGAAGAAGGACGCAGGTTCTTGCGCCATGTGGGGTGCCCGCGGTTCTAACGGTGTAATCGAGATTACGACTCGCCGTGGTGCCAAGGGTAAGACCCGCGTATCGGGAAGCTACACCTTCCAGGGCAGCTGGCAGCCGACCGGCATGAAGATGCTCAACGGTGACGGCTACACCATGATGCTTAAGGAGGGTTACTTCAACCCGCGCCAGAGCGACCTCACCTCTAACATCATAGAGCTGATGTACCGCTCCGACCGCGCCATGTACTACAACAACTACAACAAGAACACAGACTGGGTTGACGAAGTTACTCAGTTTGGTACCGCCAACAAATTCTACGTCAGCGTGACGGGTGGTGGTGACCAGGCTCAGTTCCGCGTGTCGGGTGGTTACGACCACGAGACCGGTACCATCATCAAGCAGGTGCTCGACCGTTTCTCTACCCGCATGACCCTTGACTATAACGTGTCTACCCGCATCAAATTCAGCTCTAACTTCAACCTTACTTATACGAAGAACCAGCAGAACTACAGCGGTATCCTCGGCCTGGCCTACAACGCCATGCCTAACATGAGTATCTACCGCTATGACGGCGACGTCAACACGGGCGAATACTTCAAGATGTATCCTCTGGCTTCGGCAGCCGGTGAGGTGACCGACGGCTACACGTCCTACTACCTCAGCGACATGGTTTCGAACGGTAACCCTGTGGCCATCGCCAACCAGTCGTGGAAGACCTCCAGCCAGTATGTGATTACTCCGCAGTTTGAACTGGAGTACAAGCTGATGGGCATCGACGGCAACAGCACTCAGCTGAACTATAGAGGCGAGGTTTACATGAACTCTACCTCTAATACTACCGACGCCTACTATCCCGGTTCGCTCTCTACCGACACTTGGGCTTCGGGCATCAACAGAACTGCCACTGCCACCAGCCGCAGCCTTAACTTCACAACAACCCACACCATCACCTTCACTCCTAAGCTGCCTCGCGACCACTCGCTGCAGTTCCAGGTGCGCGGTCAGTTGACTTCCAGCAACAGCGTTTCGGAAGATCTCTCCTCAGCAGGTGTAGTAGGCGGTATCACCGATCCTACCATCAGCGCTGAGCTCAAGTCGGCATCTACTTCTACCGGCAAGTCTCACGGTCTGAACGCCTACGCCACCGCTCACTACGCATTCAAGTCCAAGTACATTCTTGACTTCATCCTGCGTGCAGACGGTAGCACCTCTTTCGGTAAGGACAAGCGTTGGGGTTACTTCCCCGCTATCTCCGGTCGTTGGAATGTCAGCGACGAGTATTTCTTCCGTCCTTTGAAGAAGTACATCAACATGTTCTCTATCGCTCCGGGCTGGGGTGTGACGGGTAACTCTCCGTCGACCAACTCCATTATGTACAACACATATTCGAGCAAGGGCACCTACGGCGCCAACGGTAACACCATCCAGGCCATCGGTCCTAACAACCTCCGCCTCACCACCATCCAGTGGGAGAAGACAAGTTCCTGGAACATCGGTTTCAACCTCAACCTGTTAGAGGACCTCATCCAGATGAACGTCAACCTCTACAACAAGCACACGAGCAACCTGCTCCAGTCGGGCGTGAAGATTCCTTCTTCTACCGGTTTCTCCAGTCTTGACTACGACAACGTGGGTACGCTGAAGAACAAGGGTTGGGAGTTTTCACTCAACACAAAGCCTATCTTCAAGGTTGGCAAGTTCTCCATGAAGTTCAAGTTCAACGCTTCGCAGAACCAGAACCGCATCACCTCGATGAACGAAAGCGTGCTGACCTCTCTCAACGCTGACTACAACTACAAGAACGTAACCGACGGCGGTAGCTACCTGAGCCGCGTGCAGATTGGCAACGCGCTGTACTCCATCTACGGTTTCCGCTACAAGGGCGTATACCGCTATGACTACGACCACTCCGGTTACTTCGCTGACCAGTCCAAGAACGAGGTTTATGGCGACAACACTGCAGCCGCAGCCGCAGCCCGTGGCGAGAACTCTACCTGCCCTGTGGCTCACGACGCTAACGGCAACATCATCTTCGACGCCAGCGGCGACCCGCTCCGCATGTACTACAACTATGGCGGCATCAACTACCAGTTCTCCGGTGGTGACGCTATCTACGAGGATATCAACCACGATGGTCAGATCAACGAACTCGATATCGTCTACCTGGGCAACTCCAACCCGAAGTTCACTGGTGGTTTCGGTATTGACTTCACCTACGGCCGCTGGACCCTCAAGACCAGCTTCAACGTGCGTCTGGGTGCCAAGATTATCAACAAGGCCCGTATGCAGGCTGAAGACATGCGCACCAACAAGAACCAGTCTACCGCTGTGAACTGGCGCTGGCGCAAGAATGGCGACATCACGGAGATTCCGCGCGCCATGAACTCCAATGCCGGCGACTCCTACAATGCGCTGCCTTCCGACCGCTACGTAGAGTCTGGCGACTTCATCCGTCTGCAATATGTGCAGCTCTCCTACAGCTTCGAACAGAAGACTCTGCGCCGTCTGGGTCTGAAGGGCTTGAACTTCTACATCTCCGCAAACAACCTGTTCTTCTTCACCAAGTATTCTGGTGTTGACCCGGAGCACTCTGCCAGCGGTTACAGCCCTGCCTACGACTCTTCGCAGACTCCTCGCTCACGTTCCGTGACATTTAGCATGAATATACAGTTCTAATTCTAAAAAACTGGATAAGATGAAAAACAACAAGATACAGAATAAAGTAATACTGCCGGTATGCCTCGCCGTCGTGGCGCTGATGTCTTCATGTAGCGCAGCTGACGACTATCTGACGGTATACCCTACCAATCAGATTACGAGTGAGCAGTTCTGGGAGGACAAGAATGACGTGACCAACGTGCTTGCCTCCTGCTACACACAGCTGGCAGGAACCAATGTCACCCGCCGCATGTTCCTTTGGGGTGAGCTCCGCTCCGACAACCTCTTGATGACGTCGGAGAGCGACACCGACCTCAAGAACATCATGAACGCCAATCTCCTGCCTACCAACAGCTGGTTTGACTGGGCATCGTTCTACACCGGTATCGGCTATTGCAACCTCTGCCTGCAGAAGGGTCCCGAGGTTGTAGAGAAAGACGCCAGCTTCCAGGAAAGCGACTGGAAGCCTATGGAGGCTGAACTGAAGGCGCTGCGCGCCCTCTACTACTTCTACCTCGTTCGCGCCTATCGCGACGTGCCGTTCGTAGTTAAGGCCAACGATACCAGCGAGGGCGCTACGGACCCCGTTCCGCAGACTGCCTCCGAGACCATCCTGACATACCTCATCAACGACCTTGAGGGAATCAAGGACTATGGTATGAAGAACTACGGCAACGACGAGTTCAACAAGGGCCGCTTCGGCAAGCGCAGCATCTACGCTCTGCTCTGCGACATCTATCTCTGGAGAGCCTCCAAGAACTCTTCGGCAGACTCCATCGCCAAGTATCCTGGTGAGGCTGAGGCCGACTACCGCAAGGTTATCGAATATGCCGACTACCTCTCCAATGACATTCTCAACGACTTCAAGGGCACCGGCATCAACACCGGAGCCAAGACCAACGAGACATATTACGGAAGCGGCCGCTCCATGTTCTCCAACGAAGACCCGCTGCCGCTCTATGTAAGCGACAAGAGCAACCGCGTAGAGAACTACCCCTACAGCAAGATATTCGGCGAGAGCTTCTCTCTCGAAGACATCTTTGAGGTAATTGGCGGCATGTCGTCGATGGCGTCAGCCTACTTCGGTTCGTGGGACAACAACTTCACTGCCGGAAGCTTCTCGGCTGCCGCTCCGTTCCAGGCCCTTTCCGCGAAGCCAAACGACGCGAACAATGCTTTCTCGAAGTCTGACATCAGGTATTACGCCACTATCCAGAAATCCACCGGTTCTACGACCAACGCTGTATACAACATCGTGAAGTTCGTTGCCAAGAAGGTTACGGTCAGCAACAGCGAAGACCAGACAAGCTCCAGCTGCTCCGTCAGCTACGAGTGGTCCCCCACCAACAGCAACTTCAAGGTCTATCGCATGAGCGACATTCTCCTGATGAAGGCTGAGGCCATCGCCTGCCTGCACCAGTACATCCTCAAGACCGACGACGAGGCTACCCTCAAGGAGGGCTTCAAGGTTGCCAAGGCCGTGTTCGCACGTTCCAACCCGATGATTGACGCTGAGGACGACCTCGTCTTCGACGACTACAGCACGGCTCAGAAGCTCGAAGAGTTTGTGCTGGGTGAGCGTCAGCGCGAGTTCTTCGGCGAGGGCAAGCGTTGGTTCGACCTCGTGCGCTACGCTATGCGCCAGGGCAACACCCAGAAGATGCTGTCGCTGCTCACTCGCAAATACAGCACCAACTCTAACGCAATCAAGGCGAAGCTCGCTTCACTCAATTCTCTGTACAACCCCGTTTACAATGATGAAATCAAGATCAATACAGCCTTGAATCAGAATCCTGCATGGGTAACAGACGAAACTGTAGAAAGGAATAAGTAAACTCGCAAATTCAAAAGGAATTGATTATGAAAAACAAATATGCAAAATGGGTCACCTGCGGTTTCCTTGGGCTCATGGCTGTGCTCTGCCTTGATTCATGTACCGACGACCATTACGACTTGAATTCTAACAACGCGAAGGGCACCCTTTGGGAGAACCTCAGCGCCACGGGAGAATGCAACGACTTCCTCAACATCCTCTCCAAGGCTGTTGTGAACAAGAAGGCGTATGGCGTTCCGGCGTCCATCACTTACGCTGACTTGCTCAAGGCCGACAACTCTATGACCGCTTGGGCTCCGAAGGACGGCACCTACGACGCGCAGAAGTGGCTTGACCTACTCGCTGAGGCCAAGCAGGCTGACGAGAGCGGCGACCTCACCACTGCCGCCGACAAATATAAGGTAGTAGAAAAGCAATTCGTGAAGAACCACCTTTCCTACTTCAACTACAACGGCAGCTACGGCACCTCTTCGCGCATAGCTCTCGCCAACGGCAAGTACGCCACCTACAACTCCGCAATGGGTACCATAAAGGACATCGCCATCGAGAGCGGCGCCAACGGCACCATTCCCTCTGTCAACGGAACGGCTCACGTGCTGACTTCCTATATACCTTATTCTTATGACCTTAAGGAAATCCTTGAGGCGACTCCCGACCTGTCGCTCATGAACGACTACGTGGCCAGCAAGGATACCCTCATCTTCCTGGAGAGCCAGAGTATCAAGGGCGCGACCGTCGACGGTCAGGTGCAGTACGTTGACTCCGTCTTCAGCGAGTCCAACAAGCTGATGCCGGACATCGCCTCCAACGCCGACTCACTCGTGGCAGCCATCTACTTCAAGAACGACGCATGGCAGAAGGCTCTGGAGTATACCAAGAAGTCCTACTGCTACAAGACCGCATACTCTTACATTGACGAGAAGGGCGACGTCTATACCGACTCTCTGCGCGCCGACTCCCTTCAGGAGGCCAAGGCCGTGAGCGCTCTGTTCAAGAACATGTTCTACAGCCTCAACGAGCAGCCGGCATTCCCCAAGTCCGTCGCAAACGCTGAGACCGTAAAGAGTTTCTTTGAGACAACCGACTCGCTGGCGTCTGTAGACTACTACGGCACTTACGACCAGTATCAGAGAGCCCCCTACGCCAACACCCTCACAGACGGCCAGACCCCTGTAGAGGTGTCCAACGGCTATGTGTTCATGGTAGACAACTTCAACTTCAAGGCCAACAAGTCCTGGCAGTTCGACAAGACCATCGAGGCCGAGGGCGGCAACCAGGTCAACACCCAGTACTCCAAGTCTCTGTCTACAGCTTCGCCCCGCGGCGTTTCCTACACAGTGCTCGAGAGCGCCTGCAACCCCGCAGTGTCCGGCAAGCTGAGCGACGACTCTTACCAGGAGTTCGTTCCCTCATCTTCTGCTGCCAACCCGCAGGTTACGTTCGACCTGAAGGGAGTACTCTCCGGCACCTACGACATCTACGCAGTGATTGTTCCTGAAAATATCAGCGACACCACCAACGTAAGTCCTAAGAAAAACAAGTTCACCGCAACCCTTACCTACGATTTCGACGATCAGGGCAAGCAGCTCACCGTAGCGTCCACCCTTGGCGACGACGGCACGTTCACCAACGACGTCACCAAGATAGACACTATCAAGCTGTTTGACAACTACAAGTTCGATGTGTGCTACTACGAGATAAGCAAGTGCAACCCCATGCTTACCATTACGAGCTCCATCAAGCTCAAAGACCGCAAGACCTGTACTCCTAACTTGAGGATTGACTGCATCCTGTTAGTCGGCAAAGACGAGTAAGCCATTAACTTAAAAAACAGAAGACAATGAAAAATATATTCAGCAATTATCTTTTAGGTAAGATTTTCGGTGCGAGTCTGTGCTTCTTCTTCCTTGCCGGCGTTACCCCTGTGCTTGCGCAGGACGACGTGACGGACCAGGATGGCGAGGCAGACGAGGAGCAAGTGGTAGTTAAGCGCCCCACCGTTTCCAAGGCTCCGACTTACCCTATGCGTGAAGTGAAGGGCGTGGTGCTTGACGCCGCCACCAAGGCGCCTCTCTCGGGTGTCAGGGTGCAGTCGCTCAACGATCCCCGCTACTCAACCATGACAGGCGAAGACGGTAAGTACACCCTCTCCGTCCCCACCTTCGAGACTACCCTCTACCTCTCCACTCCCGAATACAACGCCATCCAGGTGGCCATCAAGGACGGTGAGTGCAAGTCTCAGCTCTACAGTTCAGCGTTCAACGCTTTCTATAAGAGCTGCAACCAGGTGTTCACCAAGGCTGAGGCATCAGTAAAGAACAGCTCCGCCATCTCTATTGAGTCCGACATTGAAAACACACTCAACGCTAACGTGCTCACCACCATGCGCGGCGGCATGCCCGGCCAGGGAGCTAACATGCTCATCAACGGTATCACCTCGCTCAACACGGTGACCCAGCCGCTCATCGTTGTCGACGGTGTGATATGGGACGCACAGTATGACAGAAGCGCCCTCCACCAGGGCTTCTTCAACAATGTGCTCAACACCATTGACCCTGAAGACATCGCCAGCATCAAGGTGCTCAACACTGGTACCGCCCTCTATGGCGCCAAGGGTGCAAACGGCGTAATCGAGATAGCCACCAAGCGCGCCAAAGAGCGTGCCACACGCATCAACGTGCGCGTCTACGGCGGCTTCGAGACACGCCCCAACACCATCGACGTGCTCAACGGCTCGCAGTACCGCAGCTATATGTCCGACATTCTTGGAACCTACACCCCGAGCGACGGTTCTTCTGTCACCTCGGCTCTGCAGAGCATTGCTGGCAAGCCGTTCATGAACGAAGACCCCGCCTATACCTACTACGACCTGTACCACAACAATTCCGACTGGCAGCACGGTCTCTACCAGACAGCCGCCACTCAGAACTACCGCGTCAACGTGCAGGGTGGTGACGACATCGCCCTCTACGGCCTCTCGCTGGGCTACACCACATCGAACTCTACTGCCAGGAACAACGACTTCGACCGTCTGAACGTACGTTTCAACACCGATGTCATCCTGTCAAGCAAACTCGACGCATCGTTCGACATCGCCTACGGCCGCACAACCTACAACCTGCGCGACAACGGCTGGGCACAGAGCTACGCTTCGTCAAACATCTCTTCGCCCAACGTGCTGGGTACCATCGTTCCGTCTATGATTAGCATCACAGACTACTACCTCTATTGGGACCAGGCCACTCAGTCCAACAGACTTGGCGTCAACAGCGACCTCTTCTCTGGCAAGACCTACTCTGACACCAACAACCCCTTCAAGTTCAGCGAAAACTACGACACCGACGCTCTCGCCAATCCCTACTGGATTCTCAAGAACGGCGACGGCGACAACAAGAACTATCAGGAGCAGACTCAGTTCTCGCTCAACGTAAATCCGCGCTACCAGGTCAACTCATGGCTGCAGATTGCCGACCGCTTCAGCTACGGCATCAACCGTGTGTCTGAGCTCTACTACCTGCCCTACGATGGTACGCCAAGCAAGTTTGCCGAGGGCATCGGTACCATCTCGAGTGCTGTGAAGTCGCAGTTCGCCGACGAGTCTACCGTGTTCAACAACCTCTACGCTAACTTCGACAAAAAGTTCGGCGCTCACTCAGTGAAGGCCACCGCAGGTTTCCGCCTCGCGTCCTACAACTACTCCATGAGCTACGTTTCTGGTTACAACAACACCAACGACAAGATGCCTAACCTCTCCACGAGTCTCCAGTATCTTACCTATGGCGGTACCAACGACAGCTGGATTAATCTGGCCTACTACCTCGACGCATCCTACATCTATAAGAACCGCTACTACGTCAACGGAACCCTCACCGCAGAGTCCTCCTCTCGCTTCGGCAACAAGACCGAAGAGGGCGTGAAGCTCTTCGGAGTCAATTGGGGTATCTTCCCGTCGTTGCAGGCAGGCTGGCTCATCTCTTCTGAGTCTTGGTTCAACGTGCCCGCCGTCAACTTCCTAAAGCTGTCTGCCGGCTACGAAGAGTCCGGTAACGACAATATCGACTACTATGCGTCGCGTACCTATTTCGAGGTGCAGAAGTACCTCAACTCGGCTACCTCGCTGAACCTCGCCAATATCTCCAACTCCAAGATTCAGTGGGAGACCACCCGCAGGTTCAATATCGGCCTCGAGACATCGCTCTTCAACAACCGCTTGTCTCTCGGTGCCAACATCTACTTCAGCAAGACCTCCAACCTCCTTGCCAAGATCAACCTTGACTACCTCACCGGCCTCAAGTCGATGTGGTCCAACTGTGGCGAGATGACCAACAAGGGCTTCGACGTCAACGCCAACCTCGCTGTCATCAACACCAAGAACTTCAAGTGGAAGGTCGGCGTTTCGCTCGGCCACTACACAAACGAGATCAAGAAGCTCCCGTCTTCTAACATCGTTACCTACAACCTGTCTGAAGACGGAACCAAGGAGAGCGTCTACAAGACCATTCAGGGATACACCTCCTCCATCTACGGCACGGAGAACATCCTGACCGCAGTGGGCGGCGCAGCTGGAGTCTTCTACGGCTACGAGACCAAGGGCGTCTTCGCCAGCGACGCTGACGCAGCCTCTGCCGGCAAGTACGGCTACCTCCGCTATCCTACTGGCTTCAGCGGCGACTCCTACCGCAACTTCAAGGCTGGCGACGTTCACTTCGTTGACCAGAACGGTGACGGCTGGATTTCCGAGGCCGACAAGGTTAAGATTGGCGACGCCAACCCCGACCTCTACGGAAACGTCTTCACCTCATTCACTTGGAAGAAGTTCCGCCTCGACGCCATCTTCAAGTATTCTATCGGCAACGATGTCTTCAACTACCAGCGCTCGCAGCTGGAGGGCGGCAACAACCTCTGGAATCAGTCTAAGGCCATGGCCAATCGCTGGACCTACGAAGGTCAGCAGACCAGCGTGCCCCGCGCCGTCCTGGCAGGCTCCTCCGAGTGGGTCAACAACGAGCGTTTCTCTGACCGTTGGATTGAAGACGGCTCGTTCCTCAAGCTCAAGAACATCCGCCTCACCTACGACCTCCCGCTGTCGCTCTCATGGCTCCAGGGATTCTGCGTATGGGCAGAGGCCAACAACCTGTTCACAATCTCCAAATACACCGGTTCCGATCCTGAGAGCTCTTGCAGCAACGGTGTCCTCTATAGAGGCATTGATACCGGAATGCTTCCGACATCACGCAGCTTCAACTTTGGTGTAACTGTTAATCTGTAAAATTCACGATGATGAAAAAGAATTCAATTATAACAGCATTTTCTCTTCTCTTGTCTGCCTGCATGCTGACCACGTCGTGTGACGACATGCTCACGCCAGACATGGAACGTTATGCCGGAGCGGACAAGTTCGCACAAGACTCTGTCTATGGCGCCCTGGGCGTGCTGCGCAGCATCCAGAATGTTGCCGAGCGCACCATCATTCTCGATGCGTGCCGCAGCGACATGGTCACGAGCGGAACCTACACTACCGACTCAATCAACGACATCGCCAACTTCAACAATCCCGCCGACGGTTCTTCGGCGCTGTGCAACGTGGCTGACTACTACCACATCGTCAACTCCTGCAATTTCTACCTTGCCAACGTGGACACCGTTACCACGACCAACGGCAAGAAGCAGATCCTTGACGAGTGGGCACAGGTGCAGGCCATGCGTGCATGGGCCTACATCCAGCTCGTGCGCAACTACGGCGAGGTGCCCTTCGTCACCACGCCGGTAGGTAGCACCAGCGAGGCTGAGAAGCTGGCTAAGTCAGCAGGCAAGGTCAACGCCTCTAATCTGGCTACCTTGCTCGTGCAGAACGGCCTCGACTATGCCTACGTCCTTCAGCGCAAGCAGGGCATGCCCAACTACGGCTCGTTCAACAACGGCGACAAGTCCTACAGCTCTCAGAACAACATGTTCCCCGTTGAGCTGATGCTTGCCGACGCCTACCTCATGGGCAACGACTACGCCAACGCAGCCAAATACTACTATGAGTACTTCACCTACGACTGCTCTTCAACTCCGAAGTTCAACGTCGACAAGTTCTCTTGCAGCACCAGCGAGGACCACAGGAGCGGCGAGTCCACCAAGTACGTAAACTCCGGTAAGATTGGCGAAATCTTCAGCGACGGTCTGGGCGACAACATCACCAGCGCCACCAGCGCTACCACCCCGTCGGCCGGCAAGACCCTCACTCAGGTGCAGAACGTCTTCGGCTTCAAGACCACTATCTCCGGAACGAGCATCACCTGTACGCCCAACGAGCAGTACATGCAGCTCATTCCCTCCAACCAGTTCGTTACCACCAGCACCGCTCAGAACTACAACTCGTTCAGCATGTCTGGCGACGTGGTTGAGATTGAAAGCGTAGAGCCGGGCGACGGCCGCTATATGGTCACCGCTCCCAGAGTTTCCCTCAAGGGAGGTTCTGTTTCGCGCATGGTCTGCAAGTACATCAACACCGACAACTACCAGAACGAAAACGGCTACGCACAGCTCAACAACAGGGAGGAGAGCTACCACATCCAGCTCTACCGCGTGCCCCTGGCAGTGCTCCGCTACGCTGAGGCCATCAACCGCCTCGGCTTCCCCGAGCTCGCGTTCGGTATACTCAAGGACGGTCTCTTCACTGAGAACTTCCCCAATCTCTCCAGCTTTCCTCGCTACAACGAAGCCCTCAACTTCTACTACGACAGAGACGGCGAGACCGTGCTCAAATGCGATACCGTCAGCGGCATCATAGTCGGCAAGATAACCATTAGCGACCAATCTACATATTTGAACACGGCTCCCGACTCTACTCTGGTTGTCTATGAAGACGCCAACGGCAACAAGCGCTACGTGGGCGACTTCATCCCCTACGAGCCTCACGACAGCGTTCCAGGCATCGCAGTTTCTGACATGCCGGCATCGGTGACCGACACCCTGTTCACTAGAAAGGAATACATGTCCTCGCCCCAGGCCTACACAGGCGGTATGTACTACCTGTCTTTAGACGAGCTCAAGAACATGTCCAACTACACCTTCCTCGACTTCTCCGGTTCCAAGTGGTCTGTTGACAACTGTACCGACGAGAGCGTGCAGGGCGGTATCCACGCCCGTGGTTGCGGCGACGTAGGCGGTATCTACGACACCACCTATACCTATGCCAAGCAGGTGGCTGCCAAGCTGGCTGAGGAACATGCTCGTCAGAACAACCTCACCTATGCCCAGCAGCTCGCCTATGCCAAGACTCTCTATAGCGGCGACAAGCTCCTCGTGACCGACAAGGCTGCCATCCAGAATGCAGTTGAGAATATCATCGTTGACGAGCTCGCGCTCGAGACCGCCTTTGAGGGCAACCGCTACGGCGACCTCATCCGCATAGCAGGCCACAAGAACCTTGCAGGCTTCGACGGCAACGAGTGGTTCGCATGGAAGATAGCCCGTCGCGACAACTACTTCACCGACGACGCCAACAAATACGACGCTACGCTCAAGGCCAAGTTGCTCAACACCTCCAACTGGTATCTGAGACTTCCTGAATAAGACCTGATTATTCAGACCCGGGTCTGAAACCAAAAAGCGGTGCTTCTCCGAGGCTCGGAGAAACACCGCTTTTTTTGTTTTTCGTCACCGCATTTTTGTTACTCATCACCGCTTTTTGTTTTTCATCAAAATTCCGCTTACCACACACACACACAATTCCGCTTATCACATACACCTATGGCAAAACACAACGAACTCGGACACCTCGGCGAGCAACTGGCTGCCCGCCACATGCTGCTCCGCGGCTATAGCATCCTCGCCTCCGACTGGCACTGCGGCCACAAAGACCTCGACCTCGTCTGCGCCAAGGACGGCGTCACCGTCTTTGTGGAGGTCAAGACCCGAGCCACCGATGCCTTCGGCGACCCCGAAGAAGCCGTCGACGCAACCAAGATGCGCAACCTCATCAGCGCCGCCAACGCCTACATCCGCCGCAACAAGGTCACTGGCCCCGTCCGCTTCGACGTCGTCTCGGTGGTCGGCACCGCCGAACCCTTCCAAGTAGTCCATACCCCCGACGCCTTCAACGCCCACAGCCTCACCGAGCATTAGGCAGCGTTTTGCAAATTTCTTGGTGCGTCCGCATTAGCAATCACAAAACTAGGACTTGAGTTCATTTTGAAGTACTGCTGTCCGCTAAAACTCAAGCGAACAACCTATTGTAAACGATTGCTGTCCGCTACCCCCTCCGAAGCTACAAGAC
>CAVGQS010000228.1:0-4562 GCA_963631415.1 Lactococcus garvieae
CCAGAAGATGTCGTCGGGCAGGGGACCGGTGTTGCACGCAATGGTGAAGGCCTTGGCGCCAGTGCCGGAGCGAATGCCCAGCGGCGCATTTTCGACCACGATGGATTCCCACGGCTTGACCATGGCCTTGCGCATCGCCATGAGGTAGGGCTCGGGGTTGGGTTTGCCGTACTTCACGTCGTAGCTGGTGACCATGAGGTCGGAGTGGAAGATGTGGGGGAAGTCGGTGTTGAGGCGGTCGAGCAGGCTGTGCTGACCGCTGCCCGTGACGAGCACTATCTGGAAGCCGTCGCTCTTGATCTGCTGAAGGAGGGGCAGCACGCCCTGCATGGGCAGGGGACTGGGCATGGCGTTGTAGTAGGCGCACTTGCACTGGTAGATGCGCTCCGCCTCTTCGCGGGTGGTGTCGCGGTGAAACATCTTCTGGGTGAACTCGTTGACGGTGGAGAAGCCGGTGCGCCCCTCGTTCATGTAGATGTCGTGGGCGGTCATGCCGAGTCCGAACTTGTCGGAGGTCTTCACCCACGACTTGGTGTGGTTGGGCATGGAGTCGTAGAGCACGCCGTCCATATCAAAGAACACGGCTTTGAGGTGCATGTTCTCAAAGCCGTTGTTCTTAAGGTATCGTTTCAATGCTGTCTGCATATCGTATGGGGCGGGGTTTACTTTATGCGCTTCTGTATGGCCTCGGTCTCCTTCTCGTAGCCGGGTTTGCCGAGCAGTGCAAACATGTTGCGCTTGTAGGCCTCCACGCCGGGCTGGTTGAAGGGGTTGACGCCCAGGATGAGTCCGCTGATGCCGCAGCCCTTCTCGAAGAAGTAGATGAGCTGGCCGATGTTGTACTCGTCGATGGCGTCGATGGTGATGCGTATGTTGGGCACGCCGCCGTCTACATGGGCGAGGCGTGTGCCGAGCTCAGCCATCTTGTTGACCTCGTCGACGCGCTTGCCGGCCAGGAAGTTGAGGCCGTCGAGGTTCTCCTCGTCAGAGGGGAAGAGGAGTGTGCTGTTGGTGGTGTTGACCGAGATGACGGTCTCGAAAATGGAGCGCTCGCCGTCCTGAATCCACTGTCCCATAGAGTGGAGGTCGGTGGTGAGGTCTACCGATGCGGGGAAGATGCCTTTGCCGTCCTTGCCCTCCGACTCGCCGTAGAGCTGCTTCCACCACTCAGAGGTGAAGTGGAGCTTGGGGTGGTAGTTGGCGAGAATTTCGATCTTCTTGCCTCCCTCGTTGTAGAGGGCGTTGCGGGTGGCAGCGTAGATGGCGCTGAGGTTCTGGCTGAATGGCACGCCGGGGGCGGTGGCCTTCTCCATGTCTTGCGCGCCCTTGACGAGCTGCTCGATGCTGAAGCCGGCGCAGGCGATGGGGAGGAGTCCCACGGGGGTGAGCACGCTGAAGCGTCCGCCCACGTTGTCGGGGATGATGAAGGAGGTGTAGCCCTCCTTGTCGGCGGTCATGCGCGCGGCGCCCTTCTTGGCGTCGGTGATGGCCACGATCACCTTGCGCGCCTCGTCCTTGCCGCGCTGCTCCTCACACTGCTTGCGGAGGAGGCGGAAGGTGAGGGCTGTCTCAGTGGTGGTGCCCGATTTGGAGATGTTGATCACTCCGAAGCGCTTGGTCTTGAGGTAGGCGGTCAGTTCGGCGAGGTAGTCCTCGCTGATGTTGTTGCCTGCAAAGAGGATGTCGGGGTTCTCGCCCTTGTTTACTAGCCACTGGAAGCTGTTGTTGAGGGCCTCTATTACGGCCTTGGCGCCGAGGTAGCTGCCGCCGATGCCTGCCACCACGATGGTGTCGCAGTTCTGGCGCAGCACCTGTGCGCAGGCGTTGATGCTGTCGATGAATTCAGGTGTGAGGCTGGAGGGCAGGGCCACCCAACCGAGGAAATCGTTGCCGGGGCAAGTGCCGTCGGCAAGCGCCTTGTTGGCCTCGTCGGCACGCGAGGCGTAGCTCTCCACGGTTCCAGCCGGGAGAAATGCCGAAGCTTTAGTGATATCTAATGTTAGCATATCTAGTGTGTATGGTGTTTAGTTCTGTGTGTTGGTCTGCAGTTTTTCGAGCCAGCCGGCGATGTCGTTGACGGAGGGCTTCTGGATGTCGGTGAGCTTGTACTTCTTTATCACCTCGCCAATCTGCTGCTGTATCTTCTGCGGGTTTTGTCCGCTCAGGGAGTCGACGGTGTTGTAGCCGCACTTCTGCAGAATGGGCACGATGTCTTCGCTCGCTCCGATGGCGGTGTATTTGTCGGCTGCGTCGCGCGGCGCCTTCTTCTCTGGCTTCATGGTCGGGAAGAGGAGCACTTCCTGAATGTTGGGCTGCCCTGTCATGAGAATGGCGAGGCGGTCAATGCCGATGCCGATGCCCGAGGTGGGCGGCATGCCGTATTGCAGGGCGCGCAGGAAGTCCTGATCGATAATCATGGCCTCGTCGTCGCCCTTGTCGGCCAGTCGCATCTGCTCCTTGAAGCGCTCCTCCTGGTCGATGGGGTCGTTGAGCTCAGAGTAGGCGTTGGCGAGTTCCTTGCCGTTGACCATGAGTTCGAAGCGCTCGGTAAGGCCGGGCTTGGAACGGTGCATCTTGGTAAGCGGCGACATCTCGACGGGGTAGTCGGTGATGAAGGTGGGCTGTATGAAGGTGCCCTCGCAGGTCTCGCCAAAGATTTCGTCAATCAGCTTGCCCTTGCCCATGGTGTCGTCCACCTCAATGCCGAGCTGCTTGGCAATGTCGCGAATCTCGTCTTCGCTCTTGCCGTCGAGGTCGTAGCCGGTTTTCTCCTTGATGGCGTCGAGGATGGGCAGACGGCGGTAGGGCGCCTTGAAGCTTACGGTGTTGTCGCCAATCTTAACCTCGGTGCTGCCGTTGACGGCCATGCATATCTTTTCGAGCAGCTGCTCGGTGAAGGTCATCATCCAGTTGTAGTCCTTGTAGCTCACGTAGAGCTCCATGCAGGTGAACTCGGGATTGTGGCTGCGGTCCATGCCCTCGTTGCGGAAGTTGCGGCCAATCTCATAGACGCCCTCAAAGCCGCCCACGATGAGGCGCTTGAGGTAGAGCTCGGTGGCGATGCGCAGGTAGAGGTCGGTGTTGAGCGCGTTGTGGTGGGTGATGAAGGGGCGCGCTGAGGCTCCGCCGGCTATCTGCTGCAGTATGGGTGTCTCCACCTCAGTGAAGCCGGCGTCGTCAAACACCTTGCGCATGGTGCGTATGATGGTGGCGCGCTTCTCGAAGGTCTCCTTCACGCCCTTGTTGACGATGAGGTCGATGTAGCGCTGGCGATAGCGCAGTTCGGGGTCCTCAAAGGCATCGTAGACCTGGCCGTCCTTCTCCTTGACCACAGGCAGCGGCTTGAGGCTCTTGGACAGGAGCACCAGTTCCTGGGCGTGGACTGAGACCTCGCCCGTCTGTGTGCGGAACACAAAGCCCTTGACACCGATGAAGTCGCCCAGGTCGAGCAGGCGCTTGAAGATGGTGTTGTAGAGTTCCTTGTTGTCGTCGGGGCAGATGTCGTCGCGGGTGATGTAGACCTGAATGCGTCCTTTCGAGTCCTTGATTTCGGCAAAGGAGGCCTTGCCCATTACTCGCTTGCTCATCATGCGTCCGGCGATGCACACCTGGCGCGGCTCCTGGCCGTCCTTGAATTCGTTCTTGATGTCTACGCTGAAGGCATTGGTGGGGTATTCGGCTGCCGGATAGGGGTCGATGCCGAGCTTGCGCAGTTCGTCAAGGCTGTTGCGGCGCTGAATCTCTTGTTCGCTAAGTTCCAGTATGTTCATGATAAGAGGTATTACAGAGTGTTTTTTGTATTGTTGCAAAGCGCGCTGCCGCCGAGTCGCCCATGCGACAAAGCGCCTCCGCCACAGGCTTTGCAGACGGGCGCAAAGTTACTAATTTTATCCCTAAAAACTGCTCTATGACAGAACTTTCTGAGCCGCGCGCAGGCCGGCGTGACTCTTTTGCCCGCATGCCCGTTCCGCAAACTGAAAAAACCGCATGCCCAGCTGACATACGGCAATGTCAGAGGGGGCGTTAAAGTGTAATAGGGAATAAGGGAAAGACAAGTAAAATGCGGAGCAGAAGCCGTGCCCCCCCACTTGCGGGTCACAGGGACAGGTCCTTTGACCCTAATTCACCATTGTGATATTCTTATGGGTCAAAGAACCTGTCCCTGTGACCCTCTTTCAAGACATCCTACGGTAAGAAAAATAAGGAAGTGTATAACCGCCATACTACGGCTAAACAGCCTGTCGAAGCTGCTGAAACATCGCAGGACGCTGAACAGGGCGACACTCAGACATCCTCCAGCATGAATGTTCCTACATCTTCCGATAGCAAAGTTATAAACAAACAATCAACTTTGCAAGAAAATGACGAGAAATCTTCGGACAACAATGGAGCTGTACCGATTTCGGAGAATGCGGCAAAAGAAACGGCATCAAATGAAATGGTGTCGGCAGATGACTCTCGCGGTTCTGCCAAGGAGCACAAGGAGGAAGTCAGCGAGCCGCAGCCATTAACTCACAATGAGGTTGTGCTGCGTGATGCTTTGGCTGAGACGATGCGCGAGA